>JAWWPE010000169.1:0-3029 GCA_033850895.1 Nocardioidaceae bacterium
GATGGCCGACGCGGACCGGGCGCAGCGGCTGGTCGCCGAGGGCGGACTTCAGGGCCGGGTCGTCCTCATCCCCTGACCCCGAACGGTCAGTGAGCGCCGAGCAACGGGCCGAGGCAGCTGCCGAGCAGGTCGTCGACATTGCAGAAGCCCGGCTTGATGACCGGCTGGTAGCTCGCCCGGTCGCCGCCGTGGGCGATGACGTCGGTGTAGGTCGCGACGCCGTCGGTCGGCTTGCGCGTCAGCGACGGATCGGTCAGGGCATCGACCTGCCACAGTCCGAAGCGCGGCTCGTAGCTGCCCCACTCGTAGTTGTCGGTGATGGACCAGTAGTTGTAGCCGATCACCGGGACGCCGTCGGCGATCGCCCGCTGCATCCAGTAGACGTGGTCGCGGATGTAGTCGGTACGGGTGTAGCCGTCGGCTCGTGGCTTCCCGTTGTCGGTGGACATCCCGTTCTCGACGATCCAGATCGGCAGCTTTGGGAACTGCCGGTGATAGGCCCTCAGGGCGTAGTAGAGGCCCTCCGGCGCCGGCTTGACCAGCCAGAACTTGCCGATGAACGCGTTGTACGCCGTGATGTTGTCCAGGGACGCGCCGTAGTAGTAGTCCAGACCGATGAAGTCCTTCTTCATCTGGTCGAGGAACACCAGGTCGAGGGCGGGCTCGGCACCGGGGATGTAGGCGACGTTGCTCGACACCATCGCGCCGGGGTCGAGCTTGTGGATGAGCGCGTACGTCTTGTTGTGCGCGGCGACCAGCTTGTTGACCAGCGCCAACGCAGTGAGTGGGTTCGAGCCCATGCTCAGCTCGTGCTGGAGATAGATGACCGGCTCGTTGAACGTGATCCAGGTGGCGCCCTGGCCCTTGTAGCGCGTGACGACGTGATTGGCGTAGTCGACGAACTGGTCGACCGCCTTGGCGTTCGACCACGCTCCCTGATCGGTGAACCACGCCGGGTGGACCCAGTGCGACAGGGTGATCATCGGCTTCATGCCCTGCCGCTCGATCTCGGCGACCACCTTGTCGTAGAACGCGAACGCCGCCGGGTCGTAGACGCCGGGCTTCGGCTCGACCCGCGCCCACTCGACGCCGAACCGGAATGTGTCGACGCCCAGGCTCTTGGCGTTCGCGATGTCTTCCTTGTAGCGGTGCAGGAAGTCGACGGACTTGCCGTACGGGTCGAGCTTGTCGTCGTAGACCGACCAGTTGCTCGGCGGCGCGTCGCCCTCTGACTGATAGCCGCTGGTTGCCACACCCCAGTGGAACCCATGCGGCACCGGCTTCACCGGCGGCACGGTGGCAGCCCCTGCAGGCGCGGCGAGCCCTATCGAGACGAGAGCGACGACCGTCGCCAGCGTTGCCTTCGCCACGGCTCGCATTAGCGGAGCCGGGTCTTTCGCATCCACTTCAGCGACGTCTGCGTCTGCTTGGCGTACGCGTCGTAGGTCTGCTTGCCCTGCGGTCCCATGACCTGCTTCTTGAGGACCGCGAGGTTCTGGGCGTCGGTGTACTTCAGCAATCCCTGGTCACCGTGACGGGCGCCCACACCGGACTGCTTGAGCCCACCCGACGGGGTGCCCTTGGAGGCGAACGCTGTCGCGAGGATGTCGTTGACGTTGACGTTGCCCGAGTCGATCTTGCGGGCCACCTCGAGCGCGTGGTCGACGTCCTTGCTCCAGACCGAGGCGTTGAGACCGTACTCGGTGTCGTTGGCGAGGGCGATCCCCTCGGCCTCGGTCTTGAAGCGATAGAGGCCGACGACGGGGCCGAACGTCTCCGTGGATCCAGCCAGCATCTCCGACGTGACCCCCTCGAGGATCGTGGGCTCGAAGAAGGCCGGGCCGAGGTCGGGTCGTGCCTCGCCGCCGACCAGCACCTTCGCGCCCTTGGCCTTGGCGTCCTCGACATGCGCGATGACCCGGTCGCGCTGGTCGACCGAGACCAGCGAACCCATGTCGGGCTCGAAGTCGTACGTGGCGCCGACCTTGAGCGCCTTCGTCGCCTCGACGAACTTGTCGCGGAACTCGTCATAGATCGAGTCGTGCACGTACAACCGCTCGATGTGCATGCAGATCTGGCCGGAGTTGCCGAAGCCACCGAACAGCGCGGCGTGCACCGCCTCGTCGACGTTGGCATCCTCGAGCACGAGCATCGGATTCTTGCCGCCGAGCTCCAGGCAGGCGCCGATGAGGTTCTTGCCGGCGAGCTCACCGATGATCCGGCCGGTCGCCGTCGAGCCGGTGAACATGACGTAGTCGGCGTTGGCCAGCATCGGCCCACCGACGTCTGGGCCTTCGCCGCAGATGACCTGGACGAGGCCGGCCGGCATACCTGCCTCCTCGAGCAGGCGGATGCCCAGCAAGGGGGACAGTGCAGTCTTGTTGTCGGGCTTGAGCACCACGCCGTTGCCGGCGATCAGCGCCGGGATCGTGTCGGAGATGCCGGTCGCGAACGGGAAGTTCCACGGCGCGATGATCGCCACGACGCCCTTGGGCCGGCGTACCTCGGTCGAGTTGGACAGCAACGGCACCGGGCCGGCGTGCTTGCGATCCTTGAGCAGGGACGGTGCGCGCTTGATGTAGTGGCTGGCGCCCATCGGGGCGTCGCAGGTCTCCTCGAACGCCATCCGCCGGTTCTTGCCGCTCTCGGCCTGGATGACGTCGGTGATGAGGTACTGGTTCTCCAGGATCAGTGCGTGGAACTTCTTCATCACGTTCAGCCGCTTCTTGAGCGGCCAGGAGCCCCATACCTCCTGGGCGGCACGCGCGTCGGCGAACGCCTGCACGATGTCGCTCTCAGAGGACTGCGGCAGCTCGACCAGCAGGTCGCCCGTGTAGACCTCGGTCAGCTTCCAGGTGTTGCCGGTGTTGCCGGGCACGCGCTTGACGAGTCCGTCGAGGAACTCAGCGGTGAGGCTCGCGGGACGGGTGCTCATGACAGCACCAGATCTGCGGCCTTGTCGCCGATCATGATCGACGGCGCATTCGTGTTGCCGCCGATGATCGACGGCATGATCGACGCATCTGCGA
>JAWWPE010000199.1:0-5806 GCA_033850895.1 Nocardioidaceae bacterium
CTTCCACGAGATCACCGAGTCGGCGATCCAGGCGGCCGCGAACGATCCGCGTGATCTGGACATCGACCTGGTCGACGCCCAGGAGACGCGCCGCATCCTCGACCGGCTGTACGGCTACGAAGTCAGCCCGGTGCTGTGGAAGAAGGTCATGAGCGGCCTGTCGGCCGGCCGCGTGCAGTCCGTCGCCACCCGTCTGGTGGTCGAGCGTGAGCGTGAGCGGATGTTGTTCCGGGTCGCGTCCTACTGGGACCTCGAGGCCACGTTCGACGCCGGCGACGGCTTCGACCCCCGCCAGTTCCCCGCGAAGCTTTTCAGCGTCGATGGCAAGCGCATCGCCTCGGGCACCAACTTCGACAACACGGGAAGTCTCACCTCCGACAAGGTCGCGCACCTCGACGAGGAGCAGGCCGGAGCTCTCGCGGCGGCGCTCGCCGACCAGCCGTTCACGATCCGCTCGGTCGAGTCCAAGCCCTACACCCGCCGCCCGTACGCACCGTTCCGCACGACCACGATGCAGCAGGAGGCGTCGCGCAAGTTCGGCTTCGGGGCCGCCCGCACGATGCAGGTGGCCCAGCGGCTCTACGAGGGCGGCCACATCACCTATATGCGTACGGACTCGACGACGCTGTCGCAGACCGCGCTCACGGCGGCCCGCGCCCAGGTCACCGAGCTGTACGGCGCGGCCTATCTCCCCGACGCCCCGCGGGTCTACGCCAGCAAGGTCAAGAACGCCCAGGAGGCGCACGAGGCGATCCGGCCGGCCGGCGAACGCTTCAAGACCCCCGACCAGACCGGCCTCCGGGGTGACGAGCTACGCCTCTACGACCTGATCTGGAAGCGCACCATCGCCAGCCAGATGATGGACGCCAAGGGCAACTCGGTGTCGATCCGCATCGGCGCCACCGCGACCACCGGCGAGGATGCCGTCTTCAGCGCGTCAGGCCGCACCATCACGTTCTACGGCTTCCTCAAGGCGTACGTCGAGTCCAGCGACGACGCCGACGACGAGAGCGACGACCAGCAGACCAAGCTGCCCAATGTCACCGAGGGCCAGGTCGTCACGGCCGCCCAGCTCGGCAAGGCCGGCCACGAGACGAAGCCGCCCTCGAGGTTCACCGAGGCCAGCCTGATCAGCGAGCTCGAGACCCGCGAGATCGGCCGCCCCTCGACGTACGCCTCAATCGTCGGCACGATCCAGAACCGCGGCTACGTCTACAAGAAGGGCACCGCGCTCGTCCCGGCGTGGATCGCGTTCTCGGTCATCCGCCTGATGGAGCAGCACTTCGGCCGGCTGATCGAGTACACCTTCACCGCCCAGCTCGAAGACGTCCTCGACGAGGTCGCCGGCGGTCGACAGGACCGCGTCGAGGTCCTGACCAGCTTCTGGACCGGTGAGGGCGCGGACGACACCGGCCTCAAGCGGCTCGTCGAGAATCTCCCGGACATCGACGCGCGCGGTCTCGCGACGTTCCCGCTCGGCGAGGAGATCGACCTGCGCGTCGGCCGCTACGGACCGTACGTCGAGGGCCCGCCGTTCACCGAGGACGCCGAAGGCAAGCGCGTTCCCACCCGTGCCAATGTCCCCGACGACCTGCCGCCCGACGAGCTGACCCTCGACAAGGCCAAGGAGCTGCTGGCGACCCCGGCGGGCCTCGAGAAGGAGCTCGGCGTCCACCCCGACACCGGCCTCGCGATCGTCGCCAAGAACGGCCGTTTCGGTGCCTATGTCACCGAGGCGCTGCCCGAGGACGCCAAGAAGGGTGACAAGCCGCGGACGGCCAGCCTGTTCGCCTCGATGAACCTCGACACCATCACCCTCGACGAAGCGGTGCAGCTGCTGAGGTTGCCCCGCGTCGTCTACGTCGAGGAGGACGGCACAGAGGTCACCGCCCAGAACGGACGCTACGGGCCGTACCTCAAGAAGGGCACCGATTCGCGATCGCTCGAGCGCGAGGACCAGCTCCTCACGATCACCGAGGACGAGGTCCGCGCGATCTATGCGCAGCCCAAGACGTACGGCCGCCGAGCGGCTGCCGCGCCGCTCAAGGAGCTCGGCACCGACCCGGTCAGTGAGCGGCCGGTCGTGGCCAAGGACGGCCGTTTTGGCATGTACGTGACCGACGGCGAGTACAACGCGACGCTTCGCAAGGACGATTCGCTCGAGGACCTGACGCCCGAGCGCGCCTACGAGCTGCTCGCCGAGCGGCGTGCCAAGGGCCCGGCCAAGAAGACGGCGAAGAAGACCGCCAAGAAGGCGACGAAGAAGAAGTCCACCGCGAAGAAGGCCGCCGCCAAGAAGTAGCCCTACGGCGCGAGGAGGAACGTGAAGCTTCGTCCGCTGACTCCGCGCGACCCGCAGGAGTCACACCGGGTCGCGTCGCCGCTCGAGCTGTTCACCGACCTCTGTTACGTCGTCGGAGTCTCGCAGGCCGCCAACCAGCTGCACCACCAGGTCGGCGAGGGCCGCACCTTGCACGGCCTGGTCTTCTTCGTCATCGCGTTCTTCGCGATCTGGTGGGCGTGGATGAACTTCGCCTGGTTCAACTCCGCCTACGACAACGACGATGTCATCAGCCGGGTGCTGACCCTGCTCCAGGTGTTCGGGTCACTCGTGGTCGCGGCCGGGATTCCGAACATGTTCGAGGAGGACTTCCGGCTCGGCGTGGCGGGCTACTCCATCATGCGGATCGGCCTCGTCCTGCTGTGGTTGCGCGCCGCGGCCGGTCACCCGGAGGGACGTCGCACCGCGCTTCGCTACGCCCTTGGCTTGTTCATCTCGCAGGCGACGTGGATCGCGTTCCTGGCGGTGCCTCACGATCTCCTGATCCCGGTGTTCGTCGTGCTCGCGGCGTACGACCAGTCGGTGCCCTACCTCGCCGAGCGCGCCGGATCCACGCCGTGGCATCCCCATCACATCGCCGAGCGCTACGGGCTGTTCTTCATCATCGTGCTCGGCGAGACGGTGTTGTCGGCGACGGCGGCGATCCAGCTGGCGATCGACGGCGAGGCGTCACGATTCGCCCTCGGCTCGGTCGTGATCGGGGGTGTGCTCATCGTGTTCAGCGCGTGGTGGCTGTACTTCTCCCGTGAGGCCGCCGACGTGCTGGACCGAGACGGCTACCAGTTCGTGTGGGGGATCGGGCACTACTTCATCTACGTGTCGGTCGCTCTCCTCGGCGCCGCGCTCGCCCTGCGGATCGACTTCTATGGCAGCAAGTCGGAGGTCTCAGACCTCACGTCGGCGCTGCTCATCACGGTCACCGTCGCGGTCTTCCTCGCGCTGCTCTGGGTGGTGTGCGTACGCCCGCACGACGCCAGCAGGCGTACGGCCGTGCCATTCGCGCTCGCGGTCGCGGCGGTGATCGCGTCGACCTGGACGCCCCGCCCGGAGCTGGCGGCCGGCATCATCTGCGTGCTGCTGCTGACCGCCGAGGTACGCCTGACGTCGGAGTCCGAGACCTCTGTCGGTGCCGCGAACTAGCATCTCGGCATGGGTGACGTGCCGCCGGAGATCCTCGATCGGCTGAGCGCGATCTGCCTCGGACTGCCCGAGGCCTACGAGGAGCCCGCCTGGACCGGCATCCGGTGGCGGGTTCGCACCCACACGTTCGCGCATGTCCGCACGCTCGAGTCGGGAGACGACTCGGTGACCCGGATGACGTTCCGGGCTCCGGCCGACGAGGTCGACGCTCTCGCCAACGCCGGGCCGCCCTATTTTCGCGCCGATTGGGGGCGTGATGTCGTGGGCATTGTGTTCGACCGTGACACCGACTGGTCCGAGATCGCCGAGCTGTTGACCGACAGCTTCTGCGTCATGGCGCCGCAGAAGCTGATCGCCCGTGTGGAACGGCCCGGTCCCACTGACTAAGGTGGCTACGACTCGTGCGATACGGTAAACGAGACAGAGTGTCACCAAGTTTCGGAGCGCAACCATGACCGACAAGCACGACATCATCCGCCACCTGCGCCATCCCGTGGCCACCGCCAGGACGGCGCGCCGCCTGATCGGTGCCCCGCAATGCCTGGTGTGCGGTTCACGACGTACTCGCCTGCAGACCGTCGAGCGCAAGAACCGCACCTACGAGATCCGGATCTGCAACCGCTGCTCATACGTCTCCAACTTCGACAACACCGTCGACTACACGGCGTTCGAGTCGGTCACGAGCTTCCGCCTCACGCCTCGCGTCGGGACCGAGGATCATCAGGGCCGCGAGTTCCACATGGCCGAGATGGGCGCGGACATCCTGCAGCGCTCGGGTCTGAAGGTCATGGTGTTCGGCGCGGGACGCAGCCTGGACTATCAGCACATCGCCAAGCTGCCGTCGGTGGACCGCGTGGTCATGAGCGATGTCGTCGACCTCGGCGTCGACTCGGACTTCATCAACATCACGAAGGGCACCACGGAGCGCTTCGACCTGATCATCGCGTGTGAGGTCGTCGAGCACTTCCCCGATCCGCGGAGCGAATTCCCACGCCTGTTCAAGCTGCTGACCCGCAACGGTCTGCTGGTCTGCTCCACCAACATCTACGACGGCCGCAATGTGGCCAACCACCGCTATCTCTACTCGCGCGGACACGTCTCCTACTACAGCCCGCGAGCCATCGGCGTCATCGCTCGTCGCAGCCGGATGCGGTTCGACTTCCGGGTGCCGGAGATCGTGACCGGCACGGCCGGCCGGCGTAAGCGCTACGTCCTGTTCACCCGCCGAGCCAGCAACATGCGCAAGATCGCCGAGTACTTCGGCCGCAACCCGTACGCGCCCTCGGAGCACGTCGAAGGAGTGAGTGCCAAGGTCTGATCCGGCCGTCGGGTGGGGCGGCTAGGCTCGCCCCATGGATCCGCTCTTCACCGAAACCGGGGTGTTCCTCGCCCTGGAGGGCGGCGAAGGTGCCGGCAAGTCGACCCAGGCGGCGTTGCTCGTCGACTGGCTCGAAGGTCTCGGCCACCGGGTCCTGCTCACCCGCGAGCCGGGCGGCACCGACGTCGGCAAGATCCTGCGGCACATCGTGCTCGACAACTCCACCGGCGAGCTGTCACCCCGCACCGAGGCGCTGCTGTATGCCGCCGACAAGGCCGAGCACGTCGACCAGGTCGTGCTCCCCGCCCTCGCTGAGGGGGCGATCGTGCTGACCGACCGCTACGTCGACTCTGCGCTCGCCTACCAAGGCGCCGGCCGGCATCTCGATCCCGCCGAGCTCGAGCACATCGCGCGCTGGGCGACGTCCTCGTTGCGCCCGCACCTGACGATCGTGCTCGACATCGACCCGGAGATCGGGCACACGCGGTTCGAGGGAGCCGACCGGATCGAGTCCGAGCCCCTGGAGTTCCACCAACGCGTACGCGCCCACTTCCTCGAGCTGGCCGCCGCTGACCCCGATCACTACCTCGTCGTCAACGGTGAGGACGCCGCCGAGCAGATCCACGCAGCCGTGCGGACGGCCGTCGAACCCTGGCTCGGACAGGCGGCCTCATGAGCCTGACGTCGACCAGTGTGTGGTCCGACCTGGTCGGCCAGGAGCCGGTCGTCGAGATCCTGCAGGACGCCGTCGCGTCGGCCGGCGGCGACGGGCGCTCCATGACCCACGCCTGGCTGTTCACCGGCCCGCCCGGGTCCGGCCGCTCCAACGCGGCGAGTGCCTTCGCCGCCGCGCTGCAGTGCGAGCGCGGCGGCTGCGGCGAGTGCCACGCCTGCGTCACCGCCCGCGCGGGCAGCCACCCCGACATCACGGTGATCCGCACCGACGGGTTGTCCATCGGCACGGACGTCGCTCGTGAGTACGTCCGCAAGTCCGCCCTCCGCCCGGC
>JAWWPE010000325.1:0-11736 GCA_033850895.1 Nocardioidaceae bacterium
TGGAGTTCGACCTGCTGGCCTGCCTGCTCAGCGATCCCGCCCAGGTGTTCACCCGTGAGGTCCTGCTGCAGAAGGTCTGGGGCTACCACCACCCGGGCGACACCAAGCTGGTCAACGTCCACATGACCCGGCTGCGGTCCAAGATCGAGGATGACGCGGAGGATCCGCAGATCATCCGCACGGTTCGCGGAGTCGGCTACCAGGCGATATCGCCCAGCTGATGCGCAGCATCGCGGGCATCTGGCGCCGCTCGATACAAGCCCGCGTCGTCACCAGCACGATCGTCCTGAGCACCCTGGTCATCGGGCTCACCGGATGGGCACTCTTGCGCGATGTCGCGAACGGTCTGGCCGAGAGCCGCCGGGTCGCCGCGATCTCGGAGGCCCGATCGGGATTCGACTATGCGCAGACCCAGCTCGATGCGGCGGTCGAGACCGAGCCGGCGACCCAGTCGCAGACGCTCACGCAGATGGTCGATTCGCTGACCAGCTCGCGTGGTGCCAAACGTACGTATGAGCTGGTGCTCGAGGGTCCCCTGACCTCGTCGAACGGCCAGGTGCCGGTTCGGTCTTCCGCCGCGATCACGCCCGACTCCCTGCCCGCGGACCTCGCGAAGGCGGTCAAGGCCAAGTCGGGCACCTATTGGCGCTACTCCGATCTCGGGCTGCTCGGCGCGTCCGATCACGACGCCTCCGTCGTGGTGGGCAGCCAGCTACGGGCCCCGGGCACCGGAGACACGTACGCGCTGTTCTACCTGTTCTCGATGGCTGACCAGCAGGCGACCCTCGATCTCGTACGCCGGGCGCTGCTGCTCGGTGGGTTTGCGATGGTGCTGATGGTGGGCGGCGTCGCCTGGCTGGTGTCCCGCCAGGTGCTCGATCCGATCCGGATGGCCAGGCGCATCGCCGAACGCTATGCCGGGGGCAATCTCGAGCAGCGCATGCACGTCAGCGGTGAGGACGACATCGCGCGGCTGAGCACCTCCTTCAACCAGATGGCCGCGAGCCTGCAGACCCAGATTCGGCGGCTGGAGAATCTCTCCCGCCTGCAGCAACGCTTCGTCTCCGATGTGTCACACGAGCTCCGGACCCCGCTCACGACGGTGCAGATGGCCAGCGCGGTGCTGTACGACGCGCGCGACAAGTTCGATCCGCAGACCTCGCGATCGACCGAGCTGCTCAAGGGCGAGCTCGACCGGTTCGAGGACCTCCTCTCGGACCTCCTCGACTTGAGCCGCTTTGACGCCGGCGCCGCCAAGCTCGAGCTCGACGCGATCGACCTCACCCAGATCGCTCGCGACGCAGCCGACGACGCCCTGCTCGCCCGCAAGGGCATCGAGGTTCGGCTGATCGGTGTCGACTCACCGGCAGTCGTCGAGGCCGACATCCGGCGGATCGACCGAATCGTGCGCAACCTGCTGACCAACGCGGGAAAGTACAGCGGGTCCGACCGGGTCGAGATCGAGGTGGCGCAGTCACCTGAGTGCGTCTCGCTCGCCGTGCGCGACTTCGGCGTCGGCCTGTCCGGGGATGAGAATCTCCGTGTGTTCGACCGCTTCTGGCGGGCAGACCCCGCGCGCACACAAGGTGGCACCGGCCTCGGCCTACCGATCGCCCGTGAGGACGCCGTCCTGCACGGGGGCACCCTCACGGCGTGGGGCCGCCCGGGGGAGGGCGCCGAGTTCATCCTCACGATCCCGAAACCGGACGGTTCGGCCAAGGTCCCGGCGATCGTCTCGGTGTACGCATGAACGCTGCGGTCAAGAGGTTGTGCGCGGTCGCGGTGGTGGCGTTGTGCCTGTCGGCCTGCGCCGGCATACCGACCTCCGGGCCGGTCAGCAAGGTGGCTGCCGATCGAGGGTTTGGCCAGAGCACCGTGCTCTACGCCCCGGCCGGCCCGACGAGGGGAGCCTCACCACAAGACATCGTGCGGGGCTACCTCGATGCGATGCTCGCCTATCCGATGACGACCGGTACGGCTTCGGCATTCCTCACCCCCGAGGCGGTCAAGCAGTGGCACTCGTTGGCCGGGGTGCGGGTGTATTCCGCCCCACAGGTTGCGGCCCCGGTGACGTCCGCACCGCGCAGCGCCGACCAGCCTGATCGGCGCGTCGACCATGTCACGGTCCAGGTGAGCGTCGTCAATGAGTCGCGACTCAACGAACAGGGTCGCTACACCGAGATGTCAGGCAACGCCGAGATCACGTTCCGTCTCTCCCAGGTCAAGGGGCAGTGGCGGATCACCAATCCACAGGACGGGTTGTTGGTCAACCGAAAGTTCTTCACCGACTACTTCCGCCCGTTCAACGTCTACATGTTCGACCCTCCCGGCAGGCGGCTCGTGCCCGTGCCTGTCTATGTCGCGGTCGGCGATCAGCTGGCCACCGCGCTGGTGACGAGCCTGGCGCGTGGTCCCGCCCCAGACCCCGACGGCACGATGCGCACGTACGTCCCGCCGCTCAAGACGCTGCGTCCCTCGGTGCCGCTCACCGATGACGGCATCACCGACGTCGAGTTCGACGAGGAGTTCGGCAACCTCACGAAATTCGCCCAGAACCGCCTCGCCGCCCAGATCGTCTGGACTCTCCGACAGGTGCCGGACATCAACGCCGTCAGGCTGGTTGGCGGTACGACGACCCTGTCGCCGAACGGCCTGACCGCCGAACCGATCAGCTCGTGGGGCGCCTACGGTCCGAGCATCGCCCGAGGGCAGGCGTACGCGCTCTCCCGTGACCGGGTGGTCCAGATCGACGAGGGACACGTTGCTCCGTTGACCGGCGCCTGGGGCAAGAACGCCCGCGGCGCCGACCAGATCGCGGTCACCAGCGACGGAGTCGCGGCAGTTCTCGGCGGAGGCAGCCAGGTGCGGGTCACCAATCGCAAGGGCGGGTCACCCCGGACGATCAGCGGTAGCCGGTTCATCGCCCCTCGATGGGATGACGACGGCAACCTGTGGCTGACCGACTGGATCGGCGGCAAGACGCGCATACGCATCTCGCACGGCACCCTGCTCACCGCGTTGCCCATCGGCCGGCTTGCGGACCTGGACGTCGCGACGTTCGCCCTCTCGCCGGACACCTCGCGCTACGTCGTCACAGGCAAAACCGGCAGGACCACCGGGATCTACGTCGGCGCGGTGAAGCGGGACGCGAAGGACCGAGTCGTCGGGCTCACCGCGCCGCGCCGCCTGCACACCTCCGTCGAGCATCCGAGGTCGGCCACCTGGGCGTCAGGCACCCGCGTCTCGTTCCTCGGTGACAGCGAGTCCGGCAGACAGGTCTACACCGCCATCATCGACGGTTCAGACACCACCGGCGGCGTCGCCGGTGGCGGCGCGCTGCTTCCCACGCCAGATGCCGACACGCTCGTGCTCGGCACGGCCGAGGCCGCTCCGCGCTATGCCACGGACTCCAAGCATCGGCTCTGGTTCCTGCCCGACGGTGGCGCGTGGCACGAGGTCGACCTTCGTGGAGTCACAGGTCTGACCTACGGGCACTGAGCGCACAGGGAGCCGCCGCCTCGCGTTCTCGTGAGCTCGCATTCGCGATGCTGGCGCGATGCATGTACTCGTGTCGGCCGCCGATCTCCTGCTCGGCGCCAGCTGTCCCGGGTGTGGCAGTCCGGCGGTGACCCTGTGCCGGCCCTGTGGTCTCGCCATGCGGCCCGATCTGTATGTCGCCTGGCCGCGCCCGACCCCGCCGGTTCTGCGCGCGCCGTCCGCCGTCGTGCCGATCGCCGGTGGCGCCAATTCCGGCGCGATGCGGGCTGCGCTGATCAGCTGGAAGGAGGAGGGCCGTTTCGGGCTCACCACGGCGTTGAGTCATCTGCTGGCCGCGGCCACCGCCCAGCTCGTCGCGCCTGGCCGCCCGGCGGTGTTGGTGCCGGTGCCGACCTCACGCCGGAGCAAACGCGCCCGCGGCTCCGACGTCGTCGACGAGCTGACCCGCGCGGCCGCGCGCCTGCTCCGTGGCGTGGGGGTGGAGATCGGGGTGTCGCAGGCGCTTACCTACGCCAGGGCGACCCGGGACCAGGCCGGGCTCGACGCCGAGCATCGGGCAGTCAATCTCGCTGACGCGTTTCGCATGCGTACGACTCGCGGGCTTGCCGGGTGCGACGTGATCGTCGTCGACGACATCCTGACCACCGGGGCAACCGTCGCCGAGGCGGTGCGGGTTCTGACCGCGGCCGGGCACCGTCCGGTGGGAATCGCCGTCGCGGCTGCCACCCCACGCCGACCCAAGGATCGGCCATGAACTTCTGTCGACCTATGGAGATTCCTTTGAGTGCGGTCTAACGTCGCAGGTATGGCGTGAATCTGGCACCGATGGTGCACGTGCAACCGAACCAAGGGAGTCCCCATGGAAATTGTCGTCAACGGTCGCAACAGCGAGATCTCCGAGCGGTTCCGAGAGCACGTCGAGGAAAAACTCCTCCGGCTCGACAAGTACGACTCGCGGCAGAAGATCAGCCGGGTCGAGGTCGAGGTCACCCACGAGAAGAACCCCCGCCAGCACGACACTGCGGCCAAGGTCGAGATGACCCTCCGTTCGCGCGGACCGGCCGTTCGCGCCGAGGCCGTGTCCACCGACCAGCACTCCGCGCTTGACGCGGCCATCGACAAGCTGGAGTCCCGACTACGTCGCACCGTCGACCGCAACCGCATTCATCGAGGTCAGCACGCGCCGACCTCGCTTGCAGCAGCCACCGCCGACGCGTTCCCGGCGGACGTGCCGGTCATCGACGACGGGCCCGACGATGACATTCCGGTCAGCAAGGCCGGCCCGATCGATGTCGAGGGCGACTGCCCGTTGGTGGTCCGCGAGAAGACCCACGAAGCCGTTGCGATGACCCTCGAGCAGGCGATGTACGAGATGGAGCTCGTCGGCCACGACTTCTTCCTGTTCATGGAGAAGGACTCGATGCGCCCCAGCGTGGTCTACCTCCGCAAGGGCTACGACTACGGAGTCATTCACCTCGACGTCCAGAGCTGACGCGTGCGCGGATCGAGGGTGGACGTCATCCGTGGCATGATCGGATGGTGACTATTCGGGGCGACAACAGCATCCGGGTGCTTCTGGTCGACGACCAAGAGCTCTTCCGTCGTGGCGTCAAGATGGTGCTCAGCGCGGACGAGAGCCTCGAGCTCGCCGAGGTCGACGATGGTGACAAGGCGTTGGAGCTGGTCGCGGAGAATCCGTTCGATGTCGTGCTGCTCGACGTACGCATGCCCGGTCGCAGCGGCGTCGAGATCTGCGCCGCGATCAAGGAGATCTCCCCGACCACCGGCATCATCATGCTGACCGCCAGCGACGACGAGTCCGATCTCTACCAGTCGATCCGCAGCGGCGCCTCCGGCTACCTCCTCAAGGATGGCTCGACCTACGACCAGGTCGCCGAGGCCGTGCGCCTGGTGGCCTCCGGTCAATCGCTGATCAGCCCGAGCATGGCCACCAAGCTGCTCGACGAGTTCGTGCAGATGTCCAAGAGTCCGGCGCCGGCCACCAACCTGACTCCGCGTGAGCTGGGCGTGCTGCGGCATGTCGCGCGCGGACTCAGCAATCGCGAGATCGCCGAAGAGCTGTTCATCAGCGAAAACACCGTCAAGAACCACATCCGCAACATCCTGGAGAAGCTCCAGATGAAGTCGCGCATGGAGGCAGCCATGTTCGCCGTGCGCAGCAAACTTGTGGATGACGTGCTCTAACGTTTCCGGGCATGGCCCTCACCGTCTTGCAGGCGCGCCGCATCGCACTGGCCGCACAGGGGTTCACCCGGCCACGCCCCGGCGTTGACGGCACGGTCGCAGCCCGCCAGGTGGGCAAGGTCATCGACCGCCTCGGCTTCTTCCAGATCGACTCGGTCAACGTCCTCACTCGTGCGCACTACATGCCGCTGTTCTCCCGTCTCGGTCCCTACGACACCGAGCTGCTGCACCGCGCCGCCGGGCGCCGCCCGCGTCGGCTGTTCGAGTACTGGGCCCATGAAGCCGCCCTCGTCGACGTCAACCTGTGGCAGGCGTTCCAGTTCCGGATGGAGACCGGCGCGCGTATGTGGGGCGGCATGGCGCGGGTGTTCGAGGAGAAGCCGGAGTTCGTGGAATGGGTCCTCGGAGAGGTGCGGGACCGCGGTCCGTTGACCGCTCGCGAGATCGAGCACGATGTTCCGCGCACGAAGGACCAATGGGGCTGGAACTGGTCCGAGGTCAAGGCCGCGCTCGAGTACCTCTTCTACAAGGGCCGGGTCACCGCCGCCCGACGCAACTCGGCCTTCGAACGCGTCTACGACCTGCCCGAGCGCGTCATCCCGCAGGCGCAGCTCGACGCGCCGCCGCTCGACTCCGCCGCGGCCCACGTCGTTCTGGTGAGCCATGCGGCCAAGGCTCTCGGGGTGGCGACCGCACAGTGCCTGCGGGACTACTTCCGCATGAGCCCCGAGCTGTCGAAGGCTGCCGTCGAGACCCTGGTCGACAGCGGTGAGCTCGTGCCGACCACGATCGCCGGCTGGAACCGCCCGGCATACCTGCACCGTGACGCGGTCAGGCCTCGGACGGTGTCAGCCCGAGCCTTGCTGAGCCCGTTCGATCCACTGGTGTTCGAGCGCACTCGCACCGAGAAGCTCTTCGACTTCCGCTATCGCATCGAGATCTACGTTCCGGCCGAGAAGCGGGTGCACGGCTATTACGTGTTGCCGTTCCTGCTCGGTGACCGGTTGGTGGCCCGAGTCGACCTCAAGGCCGATCGGCAGACCGGCACCCTGGTGGTGCACGGCGCATGGGCGGAAACACATGCACCCGACTCGACCTCAGACGAGCTGGCCCAGGAACTGAAGCTGATGGCTGACTGGCTCGGGCTGGAGACGATTGCGCCGCCGGCGAAAGGCGACCTTGCCGCCCCACTGGGCGAGGCGTTAGCGTCACAGCCAGAGCGCGTGAATTCGGGGACGGCGGCTCTGGCGACTGGGGGCGGAGATGCGAAGACTTGAGGACGTCGACACGCAGACCGTGCTGACCGCGATGCGCAAAGTTCAGGAGCGCACGGGCGTCGACCTCACCGACATGGAAGCGCAACGCAGGCTCAACGCGGCCGAGTTGCGCCGAGGCATGCGTCAATGCGTCGGTGTCGTCGGCGGGAGCGTCGTGGGCGGTTTGGCCTTGGTGTGTCTTGTGCTCAGCGCGGCGCCCGGCGATGCGGGTGCTGGTTTGCGCATCGCCTTCGTCGTCGTGGGGGTGTTGCTGGCCGCCCCGGCCGTCTGGTTCTGTCTCAGGATGTTGCGACCGACCGCACAGTTTCGCACCGAGTTCCAACCGCGACGCGATGCCTTGGGGGAGCTCTATCGCGAAGTCGGCGCTCGCAACCCGCGCAAATTCAGGCAGTGACGAAATGTCAGCGAACTGACGTCGTACCTGCTGCCGAGTGGATCTGGCCGGGGAACTCTCGGGGGCGCTTGCGCGTCACCTAGACTGAACAGGTTCCACCCCCCGGTCAGCAACACAGCCTGCAGAGAGTGTTTGTTTCGTGCCTAAAGTCATCGACAAGATCCTTCGCATGGGCGAGGGCAAGATCCTCCGTCAGCTGGAGGCCATCGCCAAGCAGGTGAACGCGCTCGAGGACGAGTTCCACGCGATGTCCGACGACGAGCTCCGAGGGATGACCGACGAGTTCCGCAGCCGACTGGCCGATGGCGAGACGCTCGACGACCTGATGCCCGAAGCGTTCGCCACGGTGCGCGAGGCGGCCCAGCGGGTGCTCGGTCAGCGGCACTTCGACGTTCAGATCATGGGCGGTGCGGCCCTCCATCTCGGCAACATCGCCGAGATGAAGACCGGGGAGGGCAAGACCCTCGTCTCGACCCTGCCTGCCTACCTCAACGCACTCAGCGGCAACGGCGTGCACATCGTCACGGTCAACGACTACCTCGCGAAATATCACGCGGAGTGGATGGGCCGCGTCCACCACTTCCTCGGCCTCAGCGTCGGTCAGATCCTGCCGAGCATGACCCCGGACGAGCGCCGCATCTCATACGCTGCCGACATCACGTACGGCACCAACAACGAGTTCGGCTTCGACTATCTCCGCGACAACATGGCCGACGACATCGCCGACTGCGTCCAGCGCGGACACAGCTTCGCCGTGGTCGATGAGGTCGACTCGATCCTGATCGATGAGGCGCGCACCCCGCTGATCATCTCCGGACCCACCGAGGACGAGGTCAAGTGGTACGGCGAGTTCGCCAAGATGGTCGGCGCCATGAAGATCGACGAGCACTACGAGGTCGACGAGAAGAAGCGCACCATCGCGGTCACCGAAGAGGGCATCGACCGGGTCGAGGACGTGCTCGGCATCGACAACCTCTACGACTCGGTCAACACCCCGCTTATCGGCTTCCTCAACAATGCGATCAAGGCCAAGGAGCTGTTCAAGAACGACAAGGACTACGTCGTGATCGACGGCGAGGTGCTGATCGTCGACGAGCACACCGGGCGCATCCTCGACGGTCGCCGCTACAACGAGGGCCTGCACCAGGCGATCGAGGCCAAGGAGGGCGTTCGCATCCGCGAGGAGTACCAGACTCTCGCCACGATCACCCTGCAGAACTACTTCCGGCTCTACGACAAGCTGAGCGGTATGACCGGCACGGCGCTGACCGAGGCGTCGGAGTTCGACAAGATCTACAAGCTCGGCGTCGTCCCGATCCCGACCAACAAGACCGTGGCCCGGGTCGACCAGCCCGATCTCGTCTATCGCACCGAGGACGCCAAGTTCGACGCCGTCGTCGAGGACATCGTCGAGCGGCACGCCAATGGCCAGCCGATTCTGGTCGGCACCACCAGCGTGGCCAAGAGCGAGCGGCTCTCCAAGCAGCTCAAGAAGCGCGGCGTGCCGCACGAGGTGCTCAACGCCAAGCAGCACGACCGTGAGGCCGCGATCGTGGCGATGGCCGGTCACAAGGGCGCCGTCACGGTTGCGACCAACATGGCCGGTCGTGGCACCGACATCATGCTCGGTGGCAGCGTCGAGTTCCTGGCGGACGCAGCCTTGCGCGCCAAGGGCCTCGACCCGCTCGAGGACTCCGAGGCGTATGAAGCCGCCTGGCCCTCCACCCTGAAGCAGATGGAGTCACAGGTCGCAGCCGAGCACGATGAGGTCGCCTCGGTGGGTGGGCTCATGGTGCTGGGCACTGAGCGTCACGAGTCGCGCCGCATCGACAACCAGCTCCGTGGTCGCTCCGGCCGTCAGGGCGACCCGGGCGAGACCCGCTTCTACCTGTCGCTGGAGGACGACCTGATGCGGCTGTTCAAGGCCGACTGGGTCAACTGGGTTCTCCAGACCATGAAGATCCCTGATGACGTGCCGATCGAGAACAAGCGCGTCACCGGCGCGATCGCCTCCGCACAGGCACAGGTCGAGGCGCAGAACTTCGACACTCGCAAGAACATCCTCAAGTACGACGACGTCATGAGCCGGCAGCGTGAGGTCATCTACACCGAGCGCCGCCAGGTGCTCGAGGGCCAGGACATGCAGGAGTGGGTCCGCGAGATGATCGGCGAGGTCACCGGCGCGTACATCGTCGGCGCCACCGAGGGATTCCCCGAGGAGTGGGAGCTCGACCAGCTGTGGACCGCACTCGGGACGCTCTACCCGATCTCGTTGACCGTTGACGGTGTCGAGTCGGAGGTGGGTGGTCGCGAGGGCCTGGATCGCGAGTATCTCCAGGAGGTCATCCTGCAGGACGCTCTCGCGGCGTATGACGCGCGTGAGGAAGAGCTCGGCGAGGAAGTCATGCGCGAGCTCGAGCGCCGGGTCGTGCTGAGCGTGCTCGACCGCAAGTGGCGCGAGCACCTCTACGAGATGGACTACCTCCGCGAGGGCATCGGGCTGCGGGCCTACTCACAGCGCGATCCGCTGGTCGAGTACCAGCGCGAAGGTTTCGAGCTGTTCAGCGCCATGATGGAGGGCATCGCCGAGGAGTCTGTCGGCTTCCTGTTCAACCTCGACGTCCAGGTCGAATCGGCCGAGGACGAGTCCGAAGACGGTGGTGGCGAACCGCAACTCACGGCCAAGGGGCTGGGTGGCGAGAAGAAGCCCCAGGCGCTGTCGTACTCGGCACCGAGTGAGGATGGCGAGACCGAGGTGCGTGCCGATGACGCTGCAGCTGCGGGCGACTCGTCGGAGGCTGAGGCCCGCCGTCAGGCCAACGCCAAGAACCGCGCACGCCAGAAGGCCAAGCAGCAGCGGAAGTCGCGCAAGAACAATAGATAGCTGCGCTTCGCGCAGCCAGCGACTCCGTCGCTGCCGGGCTGGCGCCCGGACCTATACCGTCGCTTCGCTCCGGCACTGGTCACCGTCGATCGATGGGCGGTTCATCAGGCCCAGGTGAGGGCGGTGCAGCGCCACACCTGCTCGCCGCGATGCGTCGTCTGGAGCTCGAGGCGTACGGCGATGGCGCGGGACCGCCCGCGATGCACCATGCGCCCGGCGATCTCCGCCGCGCCGGGGTGCACCATGGCGACGTGCACCGAGACGATCTTGGCGCCTCGCCCCGTAGTGGGCCGGCGCGGTGCCCGGGCGTGCGCGATCAGGCGCGTGCTCAGCTGTTCGTAGACGTCCGGCGCCATCCAGGCCGCCAGCTGGCGCGCGGGGCGTTCGCCGGAGAGCACCTCGACGAGCGCCTGCATGAACCGCGCCGACCGCTCCCGCAGCGGCCGCGCGTCGCCTCGCTCGACCGGCACCGGGAGAACGGGGACCATGCCGGGGAACGGCAGCGGTATCTGCCCGTGCGCCGGCTCGACGGCTCCGGTGAAGCTCGGGTGGGCCATGGGTACGAGCAGGGCAGTGGCAGTCTTCATGGGTGCTCCTCGGTGGGTGGGTGCAGGTGTTGGTCGGGCAGGATCAGATCGGGATCGGGGCCGATCACGGCACGGTTGGCGGCGAACCACGCGGCGCAGGAGCGAGCGATCTCTGCTTCGGACGAACCATTAGGAAGCGATCGGCGGGCAATCGCCCAGAGGGTGTCACCGGGCTGGACGATCACGACGTGCATGTCGCGCCGGACCGGCGACCCGTGCCGGGGCAGGTCGGCGTGCGGGCGGTCTGGGAAGGGCAGTCCGGCAAGATTGTGGGACTCGACGCTCACGGCGGCATGATCGCGCGGCGGCGCGCTACCCCGGTCAGCGTGCGCCGGCGTGATGGCGAGCACGCCGGCGGTGCTCGCGAACAGTGCACCGCGAAGCATCCGTGGCATGAGTGCTCGTGCGACGAGGGCCGATCCGGACAGCTGCGCGAGCCCGACCACCACGACCACCCAGGTCCCGATCGCAAGCTGCGCCAGTGACCCCAGACCGAGCAGCGCGCGCGGAAAGTCCGAGCCGGTGACGGCCGCGATGTCGTACGACGCGTGGGGCGCGATGAGCCACACGCTCAAGCCGGCGAGGGCGGTGAGTGCCCAGCCGCCGCGCGTCAATGATGGTTGCGAGATCGACATCCCCGAATGTCCTTTGAGTACGTTTGATGACGTTTGAATACACAAAAGACCTCATGCATACGTTTGTCAATCCAATTCCGCGGGGGCTGGGGACACTGTCGCTCGTCGACGAGCTGGGCTAGCGTTGCCCGCTATGCGGTGGGAGCGATTGTTCGCCGAGCTCGAGGCCCAGGCTGGGGATGTCGAGCTGCAGGATCGTGATGCGCTCGTCGAGGAGCTGGCGGACGGCGACTGGGCGGCCACGTCCTGGCGCGAT
>JAWWPE010000357.1:0-12995 GCA_033850895.1 Nocardioidaceae bacterium
ACGTGGATGTCGCACCGGTTGGGGATCAGCTCGACGTACGCGTGATAGGGCTTGGATCCGGCCGCGACGGTGTGCTGGATGTTGCTGACCGGCGACGGCTTGAGCAAGGTGGTGCCGCCGAGCGGGCCGATCGCGACCGGGCCGCCGTCGGCGCGCGGCGTGAACGTGACGCCGACCCGAAGTGTGGAGTCCGGACCCGAGCCCTTGCGGGTGAACTTCTGATCGATCACGGTCTTCGCCAGCGTGCTCTGCGCGCAGTCACGCTTCATGAACAACGCGACACTGCCGTCGTGGTCCTCGGGATGGACGACCGAGGTCACCGTCTTGCCGTTGCCGACCTGATAGCGAAGTCTGGCTGTTGCCTGGATGCCTTTGCCGCAGCTGGCCATCGACATAGCGAACGTCAGGTCGGTCGTCGCGCCCGGCGGAATCGTGGCCGGCCCGTGATAGATCGACGGCCGCTTCAGCCGCTTCGACGTGAACTCGACACGCGACACCGTGATGGGCTTGGACGACCGGTTGACGACCTGCATCTCGAAGTTGCGATTCTGCAGGTCCTGCCTGGCCTGCTCGGCCCGGAACGTCACACCCTTGGGCACCGGGACGGTGGATGATCCGTTGCCACACGCCGCAAGGGCCAGCGCTGCCAGGACGATTGCCAGCTTCCGCATCCGCCGATCGTATGCCGAGGCGGTCGCCGGCGCCGGGCTCAGGCGTCCTTGAGGGTGCGCCACGCGACCAGGGCAGCCGCCAGTGCGATCGCGATGGCCACCGCCGAGGTCCGCTGGACCCCGAGGTCGAAGGCCACCTGCGCCGCGTGCATCAGGTGGTCGCCGAACATCACCGGGTACTCACGCGCCAGCTCGACCGTGCCGCCATACGTCTCGAACGACGAGTCGCTGTTGCCCCACTGGATCTCCGACGGCATCGTCAGGTGGGAGCGGTATGTCGAGGTGAGCACGCTGCCCAGCACGGCGGTACCCAGCACGGCACCCACCTCGTACGCGGTCTCCGAGATCGCCGACGCGGCGCCGGCCTTGAACGGCGGGACGCTGCTGAGCATCAGGTCGTTCGTCAGCGTCTCCGCGAGACCGATGCCGAGGCCCAGCACGGTGAACGCCAGCATGATCGAGCCGGTCGACGGGGTGCCGACGAATGACGCGATCGCATAACCGGCCGCCGACATCACGAAGCTCGAGGCGACCAGCACCCTCGCCGGCACGAACCGCACCAGGCGGACGGCCGCGAAGCCACCCAGCACCGTGACGACCAGCCCCGGCAACAGCGCGGTGGCCGCCGCCAGCGGCGACAGACCCATGCCGAGCTGCAGGAACTGTGCTGCGAAGAAGACGAAACCGGCGTAGCCCATCAGGCTCAGCAGATTGGCCACGATCGCGCCGCTGAAGACCCGGTCGGAGAACAGCGCCAGATCGATCATCGGGTCGACGATGCGACGCTGACGGCGTACGAATGCCACCGCGCTCACGACGCCGACCGCGAAGCTGGTGACCGACACGTCGGTGAAACCGTGCTCCGCGAACTGCTTGATGCCGAGCACGGTCGGCAACATCGCCGACATCGACAGGGCGATGCTGGGGATGTCGACGCGTCCGGGACGGGGGTCACGCGACTCCGGCAGCAGGAACACCGCCGCGCCGATGAACACGATGATGATCGGCACGTTGATGAAGAACACCGAGCCCCACCAGTAGTGCTCGAGCAGCCAGCCGCCGATGACCGGTCCGAGAGCGGCACCACCGGCGAACATCGACGCCCAGGTGGCTATCGCGAGTCTGCGGTCGTCGCGGTTGCCGAAGATGTTGCGGATCAGCGAGAGGGTCGACGGCATCAGGGTCGCGCCGAAGACACCGAGCAGCACGCGTGACGCGAACAACGCCTGGGCATTCGGGCTGTATGCCGCGCACACCGAAGCGACGCCGAAGCCGACGGCGCCGATCAGCAGCAACCGGCGTCGGCCGAAGCGGTCGCCGAGGCTGCCCATCGGGACGAGCAGGCCGGCCAGCATCAGCGGGTAGATGTCGACGAGCCACAGCAGCTGCTCACCCGACGGGTGCAGGGCGGTGCTGACCTGAGGCAGCGCAAAGCTCAGCACGGTGTTGTCGATCGAGGTGAGGAGCACCGGAAGCATCAGCACGGCCAACGCAAGCCACTCGCGGGGTCCCGCACGTCGCGCAGAGCTGCTGTCTGCGCGGTAGGTGTTGTCGAGCGTGGTCATCTGATCCTCCTTCGTGTCAGCGACCTACTGTACCGTCTGGACGGTATAGTAACGAGCTGATGCTCTGTGATATTCCCCTCGATAGGATGCGGGTATGGCGGCCACCGAACGATCGACGCGGGACCGCCTTCTCGATGCCTTCGAGACGCTGCTGGTGACCGCTGGCAGCCGTGCCGCGACCCTCGATGCCGTCGCCGCAGAGGCCGAGGTCTCCAAGGGCGGACTGCTGTACCACTTCCACAGCAAGGACGAGCTGGTCGACGGGATGCTGACCCGGCTCCGCGAGCAGGGCGAGGCCGACGTCGTCAAGATGCGGGCAGCCAAGAAGGGTCCCGTCGACTTCTACCTCGCCACCTCGGTCAACACCGGCAGCGCCTTCGACCGAGCGCTCGTCGCGGCGGGACGCATCGCCCAGGAGAACGACTCGCGCGCCTCTGCCGCCCTCGCCGATCTCCGCGAGGGCTGGTTCACAGTGCTGCGCGAGCACCTCGGCGATGAGTCGCTGGCCCGGACGATCCAGCTGATCGGTGACGGTCTCTACTTCGACGACACCACCGGCCTCAGCGAGAAGAACGCCCTCAAGCACGTACGCAATGTCCTTCGCCGCCTCGACGTGCTCTGACCTGACGACCGGCTGTTGGAGGACCTGACCTTCGACAGTGTTCGGTCCGCTCCTCGTGGACGAGTGTGAGGTCATGATCGAGCTCCATCACCTCACCAAGACGTACGCCGGCCGACCGGCGGTCGACGACCTCACCGTCGACATCCACCCTGGACGTGTCACCGGATTCCTCGGGCCGAACGGCGCCGGGAAGTCAACGACGTTGCGGATGCTGCTCGGGCTCTGCCACCCGACCAGCGGCGACGCGCTGATCAACGGCTGCCGATACCGGGAGCTCGTCCAGCCGTTGTGCCAGGTCGGGGCCCACCTCGACGGTTCGGTCATGCATCCCGGTCGCAGCGCCCGCGCGCATCTCCTCGGACTTGCCCGCACGCACCGGCTCGGCCGGGGACGGGTCGACGAAGTGCTCGAGCGGGTCGGGCTGACCGACGTGGCCGGTCGACGGGTCGGCTCCTTCTCGCTGGGCATGACCCAACGGCTCGGCATCGCCGCCGCGCTGATCGGCGATCCCGACATCGTCGTGCTTGACGAGCCGGTCAACGGTCTCGACACCGACGGGGTGCGCTGGATCAGACAGCTGCTGCGTGGTCTCGCCGACGAGGGCCGGACCGTCCTCGTGTCGAGCCACCTCCTGGCCGAGATGCAGAACACTGCCGACCAGGTCGTCGTGCTCGGTCGTGGCCGACTGCTCGCCGACTGCCCGACGTCCGAGCTCGTCACGGAGTCGTCCGCAGTCCTGGTCCGCAGCCCGGACCGCGAGGGTCTCGCCCGCCTGCAGGCCGCCTTGGACGGCGCCACCATCACCCGTCCAGAACCCGACGCGATTCTCGTCGACGGGTCCGACGCAGGCACGATCGGCGACCTGGCAGCCCTGCTCGGCGTCCGTCTTCATCTGCTCGCCCCCGCCGCCGGATCCCTCGAGGACGGCTACGTACACCTCGTCGAGGGGCATCTCGACTACACGGCCAAGGAGGCCATGCGATGATTCCCGTCCTTCACGCCGAGTGGGGCAAGCTCTGCTCGCTCCGCTCCCCATGGATCTGCTTGGTCGCCGCAGCGCTGCTGGTGCCCGTGACGGCATACACGCTGGCCAACGACTTCGTGTATGACATCGACCAGGGCCGGCTGGCCGACGGGACCACCAGGCCGTCGCTGGACTTCCTCGGGTCATCGATGCAGTTCGGGCTCGCGATGTTCATCGCCTTCACGATGCTGACGATCACCAGCGAGTACGCCACCGGATCGATCCGCTCCACGCTCCTCGCCGAGCCCCGGCGAGTGCGGGTCCTGATGGCGAAGTCGGTCGTGGTCTCGGCCATCGCTGCGGTGACAGGTGCCGTGGTCGGGTTGGCGTCGTACGAGCTGGTCGCGTTCATCCTCGGTGACCACGCTGCGGGCGAGACGTCGGCGATCGCGGTGCTGGCCCGCAGCGGAGTGCTCGTCGGTCTGGCCAGCATCCTCGTCTGTGGCGTCGCGGCACTCGTCCGCAGCTCGGTCGGCACGCTGGCGACGTCGTTCGGGATCCTCGTCGGGATGCTCGCCATCCCCGAACCCCTCGGGCCCTGGCTGCCGGCGCAGGCCGGTGCCGACTGGCTCAGCGGTGTGGGTGCGGGCCGGGCGCTGGGCGTACTGGTTGCCTGGGCAGCGGTGGCGTGGATCGCCGGCTGGTACGCCTTGGAGCGGCGCGATGCCTAGTCTGAGGGGCATGACCGGTCGCGCGGGCTTCGCAGTCCTGGCACTGGTGGTCGCCGGCGAGGTGTGCCTGGTCGGCTGGTGGGTGGCCGGAGGCAACGCCGCGCTCGGTGTGCCGCTGCAGATCATCCTGATGATGATCGCGGGCCTCGCCGTCCTGATCCTTCGTTACGCGGGCCTCAAGCGGCGACATCTCGGTGAGATCCGTGCGCGCGCAGCCGAGTCCGAGCGCATCCGTCTCGCCGAGGACATGCACGACCTGCTCGGTCACCAGCTGAGTCTCATCGCCCTCGAGGCCGGGCGTCTCCAGGTCACCCATCCGGAAGTCGCCGATGACGCCGCCGCGATCCGCGACCGCGCCGGATCCGCGGTCGACCGGCTCCAGGAGATCGTCGGCATCCTGGGCGAGCCGTCCGCCCTCGCGCACCCGGCCGGTGAGTCCGTCGACGACCTCATCGAGTCGGCGACGCGGGCCGGGATGTCGATCACCGCCGACCTGGCACCACTCGGCCACATCACCGAACCGATCCGGCTCACCGTGGTCGGGCTGGTTCGCGAAGGACTCACGAACGCTGCGCGGCACGCGGCCGGGGCTCCCGTCATCGTGCGTACGGCGCGCGCAGGCGACACCGTGATGGTCACGGTGGAGAACCCGTCCGCCGAGACTCCCCGCGACGGTGGTTCGGGTCTCGCGTCGTGGGGGCGCCGAGTACGTCTGTTGAGTGGCGATCTCACCGCGAGCGACGAGGGTGGCGTCTTCCGTCTCCAGGCCACACTGCCGGCCGACACGCGACTCGCGCGCGAGCCTGTCGGCGTACGTCCGCCGCTGTTGGAGCTGGTCCGCGGCGCAGCCATCCCAGTCCTCGGGGTGCTCGCTCTGCTGATCGCCTTCTGGTCATGGTCGACCCACGACGGAGAGCTCAGTGCCCACGACTTCGACCGCATCCATCCCGGCCAGAGCGAGCACACAGCGTTGCGCATCCTGCCGCATCACGAGGCGCGCGTCAGGTTCAACCATGAGGCCGCCGAGCCCGCCGGCGCGGTCTGCCGGACATACACCGACGGCAACTTCCCACTCGGGCAGTCGACGTATCGCATCTGCTTCGCCCGCGGCGTCGTCGTGACGACCGAGGACCTCCGCGAATGATCCGTGTGCTCCTCGCTGACGACGAGCCCCTCGTACGTGCCGGAATCGCCGGCATCCTCGGGTCGGACACCGACATCGAAATCGTGGGAGAGGCCGGCGACGGTGAGGCGTGCGTGCACCTCGCCGCCAAGCTCCGGCCCGACGTGGCGGTGATGGACATCCGCATGCCGCTGCTCGACGGGCTCACCGCGGCGGAGCGCATCATCGCCCAGAACCCTGCGGTGCGGGTCGTCGTCGTGACGACCTTCGATGACGAAACGGCGGTCAATCGCGCCGTCGCCGCGGGTGTCAGCGGCTTCCTGCTCAAGTCCGGAGATCCGCGCGAGCTCATCTCCGGGGTCCGCGCTGCTGCAGCCGGCGGCGCGAGCCTGTCACCCACCGTCGCGAGGCACCTCCTCGACCGCCTGCGACGAACGGGCACACTCGAACACGACGCCTCGATCGATCTGCTCACTGATCGTGAGCGCGAGGTCCTGACACTGGTCGGCCGGGGTCGGTCCAATGCCGAGATCGCCCAGGAGCTGTTTCTGACCGAAGGCACCGTGAAGGGCTATGTCAGCGTCCTCCTGCAGCGCCTGCAGGTTCGCAACCGGGTCGAGGCGGCGATCGTTGCGTACGAAGGTGGTCTGCTGGCTCAGCGTTGATACGGTCGCGATCGGCGCCAGGGCTTTCGGGGAGAGGACGACCGACCTAGCCTGATGACATGTGCCGAAACATTCGTACCCTCCACAACTTCGAACCTGCCGCCACCAACGACGAGGTTCAAGCCGCCGCCCTGCAGTACGTGCGCAAGGTCAGCGGCACGACTAAGCCGTCAAAGGCCAACGAAGCGGCGTTCAATCACGCCGTCGCCGAGATCGCCCACATCACCGGACACCTGCTCGAGGACCTGGTGACGACAGCGCCGCCCAAGGACCGCGAGGTGGAGGCCGCGAAGGCCAAGGAGCGCGCCGCGAAGCGCTACGCCACCGCCTGACACCGAGCACCGCTCCGCCGCGGGCACGACAAAAGGGACGAAGCCGCGAGGCTTCGTCCCCTTTGTGACGATGACCCAGGGAGTGGGGCACCTTCTCTTCAACTCCTAGTCGTCAGCGGCCGTACGGCGCTGGGACCTCACGATGAAGAAGCCAGTGATCAGCAGCAGGATGCCTGCGAATCCACCCAGCAGGGACGGTGCTCCGGTGTTCGGGAGCGTCGCCTTGACGAACACGGCAGGTGTGACGTGCTTGTCGGGCTTGGTCACACACGCCACGACGGTGGCGGGGGTGTTGACCGAGGTCGTCACGACCGCCGGGGTGCCGGGGGTCCAGATTCCGGTCGCCACGTCAAGAGTGAAGTCGGTTGACGTGGTCTCCGTCGTGGTCGTCGAGAAGTCGTCGCCACATTTCTGGTTGGTGTGATGAGCTATCGACACGATCTTGTCCGGCTTCGGACCCGGGCATTCCACCGACGTCGCGGGGACGCTGCTGGAGCTGTCGATCGTCCATTCGGACCAGTCGCCGGCTACCCACGACCACGTGGCGTCGTCGAAGGAGAACGACTGCATACGACTCTCGTGATCGGTCGTCACCGTGGAGACGGTGCAGTCGGGCGTGTTGACGACGTCCTTCAGTTCCTTGTTGTTGGGCGGCGGCGTACCGATCGGGCACTGCTCATGAGTGGCGATCACACTTGAGGTCGTGTCCGTGTGCCAATCCGACCACAGGCCGGCAACCCAGGACCACGAGACATCGTCGAACACGTAGGTCCGGCTCCGGCTCTGGTGCTCAGTGGTCACGGTGTGCGTGGTGCAGTTGGCATCGTCCACGAAGTCACGGTTGCCCGTGTCCCCGGGAGGCTGCGTACCGATCGCGCACTGCTCATGAGTCGTGACCACGCTCGACGTGTCGTCGGTCTTCCAGTCCGACCACGGGCCGGCAACCCAGGACCACGAGGCGTCCACGAACGCGTACGTCCGGGTCCGGCTCTGGTGCTCAGTCGTCACCGTGTGCGTCGTGCAGTTCGCATCGTCCACAACGTCCTGCGTCTGCTTGTCGGCAGGCGGCTGCGTACCGATCGGGCACTGCTCATGAGTGGTGATCACGCTCGACGTGTCGTCGGTCTTCCAGTCCGACCACGGGCCGGCGACCCAGGTCCACGAGACATCGTTGAACGAGTACGTCCGGGTCCGGCTCTGGTGCTCAGTCGTCACCGTGTGCGTCGTGCAATTCGCATCGTCCACAACATCCTGCACCTGCTTGTCGGCGGGCGGTTGCGTGTCGATGGGACACTCGGGGTGGGTGGCGACCCTGCTTGACGTGGTGTCGGTCTTCCAGTCCGACCACGCGCCGGCAACCCATGACCACGAGGCGTCAACGAACGTGTAGGTCCGAGTCCGGCTCTGGTGGTCGGTCGTCACCGTATGCGTCGTGCAATTCGGATCGTTGACGACATCCTGCGTCTGCTTGTCAGCGGGAGGCTGCGTGCCGGTCGTGCACTCGGCATGAGTCGTGATCCGGCTCGACGTGCTGTCGGTGACCCATGCGGTCGGCGTGCCAGGCACCCATGCGTTGTTGACCAGCACGAACGGGATCTTCCGCGACTGGTGCGCGGTCGTCACCGTGTGCGTCGTGCAATTCGGATCAGCCGTCACGTCGCGGTGCTCCACGGTGTCAGCGGGCTTCGCTACGTGGCAGTCACCTTTCAGGTTCTCGGGGCGAGTGTCGCCCTGCGTGACGACGTTGTCATTCCACTTGATGTAGGAGTACTCCCACGGGGCAACGGTCGTGTTGCCCGGCAGAATCGTCGTCCACGACAGGTTGCCGCCTCCGGAGTTGAGCGTCCCTTGTGACGACCAGTCGTTGAACGACGAGGGAGACCAGCCATTGGCGAAGGACGTGGTACCGGTGCGCTTGTACGCCTTACCCGGTGCGACGCCACTGGCGTAGCTCAATGTGTATGTCACCTTGTAGGTTCCATCGGTCTGACAGACAGAACTCACCTGCATGTTCTGGGTGTGTGCCGATGCGGGAGCTACGCCCACCACCATCAACGCCCCAAACAGCGCCAGAACAATTCCCAGCGCACCCGTTCTTTTCATCTCATACCCTTCAAAAACGTTTCAAGTGCTCGGAAACGTCCAGAGCGCCCGCGACAAACTTCGCCACGGAGCAATGCCTCCGGTTGTTTCGGCTCCCTCGTCGCGGCCCTCTGACGCGATAGCACCACGGTGATGTCCAGCGACAGGGCTCGCGGACCATTGCGGGCGTTCCGTGCGGGACACCGCAAACGCCTTGCGGGATTACTGGAAGCGGTCCTGTTCGCTCAGCAGGACTACGAGCTGAGCCCTCGAGGCCACGCCCAGAAGGCGATAGATGCGCGTGAGCCTGAGTTCGATCGTGCGCATGGACAGGTGCAATGCTCCGGCGATCTCGCGCGTACGGTGCCCGTCCTTCACGCGACGAGCGATCTCGCGTTCCTCGTCATTGAGCTGATCGAGTGGGCCAGGCGCCGCCGGATTCAGCTCCAAGCCCGACGCAATCTTGGTGGCCCAGGCATCTGCACCGGCCCGCTCGAACGAAGTCACGGCCGCCATTCGCGTGCGCCTGCTCTCCCTGGTCAGTCCGAGAGCACCCTGGCGCTGGGCCAGGCACAGCAGCGTTCGCCCGAGCTCGTACGGGGAATCATCCCGACCGAAGTCCTTGATGGCGTCGTTGAACAGCTCGATGGACGTGTCACCGGTCTGCACCAGGGCGCGACAGCGGAGCAGTGCCCGGTGCCCCCACCGCGAACGGTGAGTCCGAAGCCGACCCTCGAGCGCTTCCATCGCACCCTTCGCCTCCTGCAGTCGACCGGTGCGAACGCAGGCCTCGACGTAGTCGGCCCAGTGCCGAAGCAGGGTCGGGTTGCGCAGTCGCGACGACATGGCACTCACCTGGCGCAGATCCTCGACGGCCGCCTCCAGATCATGACCGAGCAGATTCAGGGCGCCGCGCAGCGCCAGAGCCTGAGCGTGGAGACCTTCGCCCGACTCGTGCGACGAGAGCTCGATACAGGTGGCCAGCTCGGTCCGTGCTTGCTCCACGTGGCCGAGCGAATAGGCGTTCCACGCGACGAAGTAGGCGCCTAGTGGCGCCCGGTGATTGACCTGGTTGGACGCATGGACCCACTCACTGATCGCCGACCGGGCAAGCCGGAACTCGCCGGCGGCGATCTCGTTGCCGATCCTGGCGAAATTGGCCAGGTCGAACCACAGGGTGGAGACCGCCTGCGGGTGGCTCAGCACCCTGCTGAACGCGCCGCGGGCCTCGGCGTAGCGCTCACGCCACATCAGTGCCCGGCCGTGCAGGAGTATCGCGTCCGGATCCGGAGACCAGGGTTCGGCGAACTCGCCCCGCCTGTCCGGTATGCCTTCGAGGGCATCGAGCATCTCGGTCATGACCCGCAATCGATGCCCGGCCGTGTCGACCAGGACGTCTCTCCACCGCTCGGCGGGAGCCAACAGCGCACGCGCCTCCGCCAGCTCCCACCGCTCGGCCCGGTAGAGCGCCGCCACGATGAGCAACAAGGTGGCCCCGTCGGGGTCGGCATCGCCATGCATGCCGACGACGGTGTGAACCTCGTCGTCGTCCAACGTCTGGGTGACGAACACCTCGGCGATCAGCCGGACGGTGGCCAGCCTCAAGATCTGGCCGGGCACCCCCGGGTCCGGCTCAATCCCAGCGCCGTACCGAACCACCAGCGCGAAGTTCCCGCGACTCAGCAGATCGGAGCACAGCTGCACGAGGGCGGCCGCATAGTCCTGGGAATGCTCGGCCCAGCTCAACGCGCGTTCGATGAACTCGACCGCCTCGTGCGTGCGTCCGTTCTCGACGAGCCAGCTGGCGCCGGTGAGGAGCTCCCGAACTCCCTGCGGCCCTCGGTCACCGAAGCTGCGGTGCCACGCAGAGATGTGCTCGTTGTAGGGCGCGCACCAGACGGCCAGCTCAGCGTGCTTCTCCCTGCGCTCACGCGCGCTGAGCCCCCGATAGAGCATGGTGCGCACGCGGGGATCGGTCACCTGGACGTACTCGCCACGCCGACGCAGGATCGTGGCGCCCAGCAGTTCCTCCAGCGCGTCCGGCGCGTCTTCATCCTGTTGGCCGAGCGCGGAGGAGTGACTCAACGGAGACAGCGAGGCCATCACCAGTACCTCGAGCGCGCTGGCGCTGAGACCAGCCAGAGTGGACTGAGTCACCAGGTCGAGGGACGGGGTCCACCGTGGTGGAAGTGTCAGCCAGGCTGAGCCCTTGAGCTGTTGGGGATCCATCTTCTGCAGCTGTTCGTACAGGACACGAGGGTTGCCACCCATGTAGCCGGCGACGATGCGGAGCGTCGCCACATCGATCTCTGCCGCCCTGGTCAAGGCGAGGGCGACCGTTTGATCCAGCGTGAAGGGCAACAGGCGGGCCATCGGCATGCCGGAGCGGGGGCCGGTGAACTCGGCGCCGGTTGCAGTCGCCACGATCCGGACTCCTGTGCCGCCCAGCCGGCCGGCCATGATCCCGATCAGAACCTGGCTCTCCGCGTCCATCCGGTCTAGGTCGTCGATCAGCACCAAGGTCGGGGGGAGGTCGAGTCCGTGCAGCAGCCTGATGACCTCGTTGGCCACGGGGAGCAGATCCCTCGACTCGCGCAACCTGAACGCGAACGGTTCGAAGGATTCACCATGCTGCCCGCCGTCGAGCGCAGCGACTACCGACGAGAGGCCAGCGAGCGAGAAGGCCATCGCACTCGGGTTGGCGCGAACCAGCACGGATGTCCCGGCGACACTTTCCCACGCGTTCTCGAGCAGGCGGCTCTTGCCCATCCCGGACTCGCCCAGGATCAGCAGCGCGTTTTCGTGCACCGAACCCGCGATGTCGACAACTCTCGCGAGCGCAGCGTCACGGGTCAGCGATTCCACGGTGCTCGCGAAGCGGGTCGACGGCGACGCAAGATCGCAATCGTGCAGTCAATGTCGAATGCCGACGAAGTAATCACCTGAGACCCCCGCTCGGGGAGAGCTGCTGCGGCAACGCCGCGTCACAACCTGTCCTCGACTCTACGCGTGAACGGGTCCAATTTCAGGACGACCGAACATATGCTCGCTCAGGGCTTGCGGAGCTTCAGGAAGATGCTGGGCCCGAAGTTCTTGCGGGCCAGCCGCTTCTGGGTCGCCCGCTCGATCGCGAGCATCGCGCCCTTCGGCAGCGTGCGCTTGACCCGCTCGCTGCGCAGGTTGGAGACCGAGAGCTTGCTCTCCAGCTTCAGGCCGGCCTTCTCCAGCTGACCCACGACGGTGTCGATGTTGTGGTTGACGAAAGCGATCGCGTCAGGCTCGTCCGCCTTGACGGTGCGGATGCTCACCGGCTCGGTCGGCAGCTCGACACCTTCCTTCTTGTGCCGGCGACGGTTCTTGAAGTGCCCGTAGTTGGCCACCTCGATGATCGCCGTGCCACCGGGGGCGAGCACCCGGGAGATCTCGGCGAACTCCGCGGACGGTTCGGGGAGGTGGTGCATCACACGGATCATCGTGATCAGGTCGAGCTCGCCGTCGGCGAACTTGAGGTCGTCGGCCTGCATCTGCACCTGCGCGATGTCGGTGCCTTCGAGCACCTTCTTGGCCGCCTCGAGCTGGCTGGCGGCCGGTTCCGCGAGCGTGACCTTGTCGGCGAACGTACGCAGCAGGATGCACAGCCGTCCGAAGCCACCACCGATGTCGGCGGCGCTGCCGTAGTGGTTCCCCTTCAGCAGTCGCCGGATCGCGATGTGTTCGGCGGCGTTCTCGTAGTCGCGGTTGTCCCAGTACTTCGTGTAGTCATAACCACGCTCGTACTGGTTGGCGACCTTCTTGGCGGGGGTCTCGTCACTCACGCCGAACACACTAACAACCGAGCAAGCCGCGAGCTCAGCCGAGCGACCGGCTCAGCCGAACGTCCGAGGACCGAACTCGGGGGTCTCCTTCGCCGTACCGGCTTTCCGGGCGATCGCGGTGTTCTTGGAATTGAACATCCGCGCCTGCAGTCGGCGTTCGAGGCGGTACGCCGAGCGGACGCTGCCGTGGCGGTTGGCGTACATCAGCTTCTTGGTGGCGGCGACGGAGTCCGGTGACCGCTCGACGATCAGTTCCACCAGTGCCAGTGCGTCCTTGAGCGGATCGGCGCTGGCCCCGCTCGCGAGTCCCAGCTCGGCGGCGCGCTCGCCGGTGAACGACTCGCCGGTCATGGCCAACCGCATCGCGACATCGGCGGGCAGGAGCTCGCTGAACGGAACCGTGCCGGCCATGTCGGGTACGAGAC
>JAWWPE010000393.1:0-6844 GCA_033850895.1 Nocardioidaceae bacterium
GCGGTGCCTCGACAAGGGCATGTCGCGGCTGGCCCGGGTCAACCCCGAGCCGTTCGGATTCTCGACCGACATCTTCAGCCCGGACGTCAAGGAGTTCGCTCTGTCCGTGAGCCAGTGCTCGGAGGGAGTCCGCACCAGTACGCCACTGCCGCCCGCCGAGCAGCGCATCGTGATGTGCACGGGCGGGGAGGTCGAGCTGATCAATGCGGCCGGAGACCGCCTGGAGCTGGCCCGCGGCGACTCGGTGTACGCCGGCCCCGATGACGGCGAGCTGCACGTCGTCGGCACCGGCGAGGTGGCCCAGGCCTACACACCGACCCCGGAGACGGTCACCGGCGAGCTGGTCGACATCATCGCACCGTTCGTGGAGCGAGAGCTCAGACGAGGTCGTCGCGGCCGCGGTTCCGAAGAGCCGCCGGTACTTCCTTGACCCGCTGAGCGTGCTCGCGGGTCGTGACCAGCAAGGCGTCCGCCGTGCGTACGACAACGACGTCATGCAGGCCGACGACCGCGACGGTCGTACCGTCCTCGGCAATTGCGAGACCGTCGGCGTCGACCCACACGGTGCCGGGTGATGATGCCGCGCCGACGTCCTGCAGTGCGGCGAAGTCGCCGATGTCGTCCCAGGCGAAGGCGCCGGGCACCACGGCGATGCCACCCTCGAGGGATACCGGTTCAGCGATCGCGTGGTCGATCGCGATGCGCGTCAGCGTCGGCCAGACCTCCTCGAGCACGGCCTGCTGATCGGGTCCCGCCCACCCAGCCGCGATGCGCTGGAGGCCTTCGTGCAGGGCGGGCTGCAGACGGGCCAGATGTCCCAGCAGCACATCGGTGCGGGTGACGAACATCCCGGCGTTCCAGCTGTGGTTGCCGTCGGAGACGTACGCCGCCGCCGTGGTCGCGTCGGGCTTCTCCACGAATCGGCTGACCGCACGGGCCGAGGTGGCACCCGGGAGGCCGAGCAGGTCCGCTGACTCGATGTAGCCGAATGCGGTCGAGGGGCCGGTCGGGGTGATGCCGATCGTGCTGATCAGCCCGCTGCCGGCCACCGCGACGGCCTGCTCGATGGCCTCGGCGAAGGCGATCTGGTCATCGATGATGTGGTCGGCCGCGAACGAACCGATCACCGCGTCCGGGTCCCCGGCGCCGATGACCGCGGCGGCGAGGCCGATCGCCGGCATCGAGTCGCGCGGTGAGGGCTCGACGAGCAGCCCGGTGAGGTCGGGAAGCTGTTCGCGGATGGCGCCGGCATGCGCCGCACCCGTCACGACGTGAATGCGTTCGGCCGGGATCAGATCGAGCAACCGGTCCCAGGTCTGCTGCAACAGCGACCGCCCCGAACCATCGAGATCGAGCAGGAACTTGGGTCGCGACGCGCGCGACAGCGGCCACAGGCGCGTGCCTGCGCCACCTGCGGGAATGACCGCATGGAAGGAGTCAAGGCTCATCGAGCAGTCACCGGCACCCGGTCATCGTAGCGAGGTGGAGAGCCCACCCACCGTGGTGATCGCGGTCGGCTCGCCGACCGCCTTGTGCGGCGCGTCGAGGGCGACGATGGCGCTCAGCGCGTTGTGGTCGGAGACGACGGGTCGGGTGTAGCGGCCACCCGTGATGCGTACGAGCTGCTTCCAGCCCAGCACCTCGAAGTCCTTGGACACCCAGATGTGATCGACGTAGTCGCCCGATCGCAGCACGGTGGTGGCGAACGTGTGACCGGAGTTGATGTCGGCGTTGATCGGATGCTTGGCCAGACCTACGGTGTCGGAGAAGCCGGCCGCCCGCATCTTGACGCCGGGGGAGTCGCGGGGGCGATGGATGCCGGAGTTGAAGTCGCCGGCGTAGATCATCGGCTTGCCGGTGTCGTTGATCCTGGCCATCCGGCCCAACATCACGTTCATCTCGCGGGACCGCTTGGCGTCGTTGCCGTGCTTGTTCTCCAGGTGTACATCGACGTAGTAGAAGATGCGGCCGGTCTTCCTGACGACGAACTTCGCCCAGGTCGCGTGCCGCCCGTCGCCGACGTAGAAGTAGCTGCCGCTGAGCTGCTTGAACAACGCCGGGCGGTAGAAGATGTAGCGCGCCTCGGCGCCACCCGTGGCCCGGACGAAGTGCTGGGAGCCCCCGCTGAAGATCGCATTGGTCGTACGTCCGACCCGCTGGCCGCCGGACTCCTGGAGACCGAAGATGTCGACCTTGTTGGCGTTGAGGAACGCCGCCATGATCTTGGCGCGGCCTGGGTAGCCGCTGCACTTCTCCGAGCAGACGTTCCAGGAGCCGATCTTGAACGATGACTCACGGACCATGGTGGTGAACTTCACCGGCTTGCTGAAAGCGCCGGTCTGGTCGCCGTTGATCGGGCGCACCTTGAGCCAGTAGGTCGTGGCCGGGGTCAACCCCTTGGTGATGAACTGGTGTGCGCCACCGAGCGTGCGTACGGTCTCTGGCTCCTTCGTGAAGGATTTGTTGCGCGCCACCATGATGTCGAACTGGCGGGAGTTGGCGACCCGGCGCCAGTCGACGCGGACCCCGTCAGCGGCCACCCGGGTGACCGCGAGCTTGCGGACCGAACCCGGCTCGAGCGAGAACTGCGCGGTACGCGACGAGGTCACGACCTTGCCGTTGTGCACGACATCGACCCGGTAGAACTGCTGGACGCCGGGCGTCGACGCTTTCAGGTCATCGATCGTCAGATGAGTGGTCTTGGCGGTGCGCTGCGTGGTGGCAGTGGTCAGCGCGCGATCCGAGCCGACCTTGACGACGTACGAGTCGGCCTTGCCTGACCCCTTCCAGCTCAGCGTGACGCTGGTCGGTGACACCGCCTTGGCGGTCAGGGCCGATGGAGCGTCGACGTCATTGGTGAGGGCGCGGGTCGCCCAGAGTCCGCCGCCGAGCGCGACAACGGCCGCCGCGGCTCCGGCGACGATGACGAGCTGACGACGGTCGCGGCTCTTGCGGCGGCCGGCGACCCGTTTCGGCTTTCCCGCGGGTCGCTGCGCCGCGTCGGCGCGCCGACGTGCTGGGATGTCTCTGCGGGTGACTATCGGGTGCTCCAGAACGGTCTCAGGGGTGGCGTAATTCTACGATGGGCCGCCATGCCGGCCGAATCGAGTCAGTCGAGCAGCAGATCGACCACGACCGGACTGTGATCGGACGGGATCGGCTTGGGCAGCCGGCCGTCCACGATGAGGGCTCCGTTGCGCCATGCCTCGACCCGCGACGAGCCCGGACGCACCCACACGTGGTCGACGTGATCGCCCCAGGTGTAGCTGAGCTTGGGGACGGTCTGGAAGTCGTTGTAGCTGTTGATGTGCTGGCGTTTGAGCGTCATCGCCAGGTCGAACGCGTCGTAGTAGCCGTTCTGGTGCATGACGGTGGCGACGTAGTCGTGGGAGCGATTCTTGTGGGAGTTGAAGTCGCCGGCGAACACGACCGGCAGCGTCGACCCTGGGTTGATGGTGCCCAACGCGGTGAACAGGGTGCGCATCTCGGCCTTGCGGTCGGTCGCAGCGGGGAGATTGTCGCCGGTCACGGTGTGCACGTCGACGAAGATGACGTGCTTGCCATTCGTCTTGTCGACCAGCTCGACCCACGCGGCATACCGATCACCGCCACCGTGGCGACCAAGGCACACGAACCCGGCACGTGGGCCGTCGACCGCCGGGCCCGGCGGGCTGGTGTCGCCGCACGACTGGCTCTCCTGGACCAATCCGGTGGCCTGGTCGAACCGAGCCGTCTTGAAGAACAGCTCCTTGGCGCTCTGATCGACGGCCTTCGTGTAGCCCGGCGGGGTGACCAGGTAGTTGGCCTCCTGGGTGGCGAGCACGTCAGGGGCGTACGCGGCGACTCGTTCGAGCGCTCCCGGCTGGCGGATCTGCTTCGACGGGTGTGGCGAGTCCTTCGACCAGGTGTACGGCGTGGTCTCCTGCTCGTCGCAGACCCGGGAGCACACGTTGTAGGTCATGACGCGATAGGCCGTGCCGTGGGCGCTGCCCTTGTCGCGGATCGTGGTGTGGCCGACGTGGGCCGACTTCGCGCCGACCCGGCTGCCGTTGACCCCGCGCACCTGGAAGAAGTAGTCCGTGCCGTTGCGCAGGTGCGAGACGCGCAGAGTGCTCGACCTCGAGGTGAACTTCTTGGCGTGCGACATGTCGTTGTGGCGGGACATGAAGATCTCGTACGACCTGGCATGGCTCGCACCCGGCCAGTCGATCGTGAGACTGGCGGAGACGCCGGGGTCTGCGGTCGCCGAGAACGACGCGGCGACGAACGACACCAGACCGACCTTGCTGGGCGTCGATGAGGCGGCGGCGGGCTGCATACCGGCAAGCAGCATCGCCACGGCAACCAATGCAAGCCCGAGCGCGCGCATTCGACGATCCTAGGTTCCGGGACCGGAGTCCGCGGCGCTTTCGGTCAACCCACCTCGCCCGGGAGGCCGGGCACGGTGACGGTGGCTTCCATCGGGTTGTGATCGGAGGCGAATGGTGTGGCGTAGCGGAACGACTGCGAGCCGGTGGCACCGTTGGGTCCGAGGATCACGCTCAGCTGATTGACCCGCACGGTCGGCGAGACGTAGATGTGGTCGACGTGGTCGCCGTACTTGTAGGGCGGGTTGATCGCCTGGTTGGCGCTGTTGAAGATCGTGTGGTGCAGGATGTCGGCCAATGTGATGCCGTCGGGGATTCCCGCCGCCTTGAATGCCTTGAGCGGGGCGTCATAGCCACCCTTGTACTTGGACTGGATCGCATTGTCGGCGTTGGAGTTGTAGTCGCCGGCGTAGATCACCGGCAGGTGCTTGGTGTTGACCTTCGCGATCGCTGCGATCAGCACCTTGGTCTGCGCATACCGCAGGTCGTCGCGGGTCTTGCCCTTATAGGGCTCCAGGTGCGCATCGACGAAGTAGAACGGAGTGCGGGTCGCCTTGTCCTGAAACTCGTTCCAGGCGGCATACCGCTTGTGCTTGGCATCGAGGGTGATCGTGCCGGAGTGCAGCTTGGTGAACCGCGAGGTCTTGTAGAAGATCGACTTCGCACTGATGTACGCACCCTCGGAGAAGCCCGACAGCTGGGTGATGAACTTGGTGTCGCTGTGGCCGGACTCCTGGGTCGCGAACAGGTCGGCGCCGGTGCTGCGCGCGATCTTGCCGGCGTACGGCTTGCGGGTGGACCAGGCCTTGATCCGGCTCCGCTCCTCGCCCGAGCGGCAGTGGTCCTGCCCGCACAGGTTGTACGTGACCACGTCGACCGAGAAGGCATTCGTGGGCAGCGGGATCGCCAGCGGAGCGGAGAACGCGCCGGCGACCGGGGCGTTCTGACCATCGACACGTACGTAATAGACCTTGCCGGGGGTGAGGCCCGTCGCGTCGTACTGGAGGGTGTCACCGTCGACGGTGTGCGTCTGCAGGCCGTCGGTCATCGCCGCGTTGCTGGCCAGCTGGATGGCGTACGTCTGGGCGTTCCGGGTGGCGTGCCAGGCGATCCGCATCGTGCTCGACCGGACGCGCGGCACCGCAACACCTTGCACAAGGGGGACCGGCAGGTCGACGCGTTGCTGTTCCGAAGCCGTCGAGGCGACCGAGTTGTAGGCGATCACGCGGTAGTAGTAGTCGCCGCCGCCATTGGCCTTGAGCCCGTCGAACGTGGCGGTCAGCGCGGAGGAGCGCGGGCTCGACTTCGAGCAGCTGGTGGAGGTCTTGGCGGTGGACATGCACACCGAGTAGCTCGACGTGTGCAAGGACGGAGCCCAGGAGATCTCCACCTTTGTCGACTTCACCTTCTGGGTGATGCCGGTCGGCGCGGTCGGGCGGGGCTTTGTCGGCAGCGTGACGCTGAGCGGCTTGGACACGGCCCGCCCGTGCGAGTTGTAGCTGTAGACGACGAAGTCGTAGTGGTGACCGGCCTTCAGCGAGCTGAACTTCCAGCTCAGCTCCTTCGTGCTGGTGTGCTGTGCCGTGCACGACGAGCCGACGATGCACGGCCGGTAGTGGGCGGCGTGGGAGGCCTTGGACCAGGTCATGGTGACCGTGGAGGTCGTGGTCGTGGCTTCGAGACCGGTGGCGGCGGACGGCCGCGTGCCGGTGGCGTCGGCGGTCGAGGGAACGGTCCCCGACAACATCACGAGGGCGGCGCTGGCAATGAGCGTGCGACGGACAGCGAAAAGCATGCGGACAACCTTGCTGGTGGGGAAGAGGCTCGATTGAGACAACCAGTTTCACCACGGTACGCGAACAATTCACTGTCCGTAAAGGACATACGGGTCGATCTCCTAGGGTGGCTGGTGTGGAAGTCCTTGCAGAAGTCGTCCGTTCGGGGCTCGTGGAGAGCCGTCATCGGGGTGTGATCGTGCGGGTTGATCCGGCCGGAGAAGTCGTCTGGTCGATCGGCGATCCGGGAGTCGTGATCTTTCCCCGCTCGTCCAACAAGCCGATCCAGGCGCTCGGGATGCTCCGGTCCGGCCTGCCATTGGACGGTCGGCTGCTGGCCATCTCGTCGGCCAGTCACTCCGGGGAGCCGTTCCATCTCGACGCCGTACGCGAGATCCTCACCCTTGCCGGTCTCGACGAGTCAGCCCTGCAGACCCCGCCGTCGTACCCGCTCGACCCGAAGGTGCACGCCGACTATCTGCGTGCCGGTGGTGAGCGCGCACCGATCTGCATGGACTGCTCCGGCAAGCATGCGGCCATGCTGATGACCTGCGTCACCAATGGTTGGCCGACCGACAACTATCTCGATCCGGCTCACCCGTTGCAGGTCGCCATCACCGAGACGTTCACCGAGCTGACCGACGGGCCGCCGGTGGTGAGCGGCACCGACGGGTGCGGTGCGCCGCTGCTCGCGACCCCGCT
>JAWWPE010000431.1:0-9093 GCA_033850895.1 Nocardioidaceae bacterium
TCCTGGTCGTCGGGGTCAACGGCACCGGCAAGACCACGACCGTCGGGCGGCTGGCCAGGGTGCTCGTCGCCGAGGACAAGTCCATCGTGCTCGGTGCGGCCGACACGTTCCGCGCCGCCGCCGCCGATCAGCTCCAGACCTGGGGCGAACGTGTCGGCGTGCCGACCGTCCGCGGTCCCGAGGGCGGTGACCCCGCCAGCGTCGGCTTCGAGGCCGTCCAGCGCGGCATCTCCGACGCCGCCGACGGCGTGCTCGTCGACACCGCCGGCCGCCTGCACACCAAGGCCGGACTCATGGACGAGCTCGGCAAGGTCAAGCGCGTCATCGAGAAGCAGGCCCCGGTCACCGAGGTCCTGCTCGTCATCGACGCCACGACCGGCCAGAACGGGTTGACCCAGGCGCGGGTGTTCGGCGAAGTCGTCGACGTGACCGGCATCGTGCTGACCAAGCTCGACGGCACCGCCAAGGGTGGCATCGTGATCGCCGTGCAGCGTGAGCTCGGCGTACCCGTGAAGTTCGTGGGTCTCGGTGAGGGCGTCGACGACCTCGCGCCGTTCGACGCCGAGGAGTTCGTCGACGCGCTGCTGTCCTGAGCTCTGAGTGCTCCGCCGATTGAGTTACACGGTGTTTACACAACGCCGGAATTCGTGACCTGCGCGCAACACAGCGCAACCCGAACCGAAATCGACCGCCAACAGTGTGTACGCAGCGGGTGATGGCCCTGCCCGCGCACACCACACTTCGGAGGTTCCATGAACACCGGCGATACTGCATGGCTCCTGGCCAGCTCGGCCTTGGTCCTGCTCATGACGCCAGGACTGGCGTTCTTCTATGGCGGCATGGTCCGCTCAAAGACCGTACTGAACATGATGATGATGAGCTTCATCGCACTGGCCATCGTGCCGGTGCTCTGGGTGCTCTACGGCTACTCGATGTCGTTCAGCCCGAACGGCAACCGCTGGCTCGGCGGCTGGGACCGCCTTGGGCTTGACCACATCGGCCAGGGCACGCTCTACGGGACGATTCCCGAGTATGTGTTCGTGGCGTTCCAGCTGATGTTCGCGATCATCACAGTCGCACTGATCAGTGGGGCGATCGCGGACCGCGCGAAGTTCGGATCCTGGGCAGTCTTCATCGTCATCTGGATGACCGTCGTCTACTTCCCGGTCGCACATTGGGTCTTCGACTTCGGCGACACCGGAGGATGGATCGCCACGAAGCTCAAGGCTTTCGACTTCGCAGGTGGTACCGCGGTCCACATCAACGCCGGTGCGGCGGGCCTGGCGCTCGCCCTGGTGCTCGGCAAGCGCGTGGGCTGGAAGCGCGATCCGATGCGTCCGCACAACCTGCCATTCGTCCTGCTGGGATCTGGCCTGCTGTGGTTCGGCTGGTTCGGATTCAACGCTGGGTCGGCGGTGGGCGCCAACGGCCTCGCCGGGCTCGCCTACGTCAATACGGCGGTGTCCACTGCGGCTGCCATGCTGGGTTGGCTGGCGGTCGAGGTTCTCCGGGACTCTAAGGCGACCAGCCTCGGGGCGGCCTCAGGTGCGGTTGCCGGTCTGGTGGCCATCACTCCGGCGTGCGGGACGGTTTCGCCGGTCGGCTCGATTGCCCTCGGGATCATCGCGGGCATCCTGTGTGCGCTCGCGGTGGGTCTGAAGTACAAGCTCGGCTTCGACGACTCGCTTGACGTCGTCGGTGTCCACCTCGTCGGCGGAATCGCCGGCACACTGCTGATCGGCTTGTTCGCGACGAAGACCAACGCTGGTGGCAAGGCCGCAGCCGGCTTGTTCTACGGCGGTGACCTCAGCCAGCTCGGCAAGCAGGCCGTCGCTGTCGTCGCCGTGCTCGCCTACTCGTTCATCCTGACGTACATCATCGGTACCTTGATCCAGAAGACGATCGGGTTCCGCATCGATGAGGAGTCCGAAGTCATCGGCATCGACCAGGTCGAGCACCTCGAAACCGCGTACGACTACGCCGGCAGCAGCACCGGCGGTTCAACCCTCACGAAGGAGCACTGAACATGAAGCTCGTTACCGCGGTCATCAAGCCGCACAAGTGGGAAGAAGTCCGGGAGGCCCTCGCGGCAGCCGGGGTCGCCGGTATGACGGTCACCGAGGCGAGCGGGTACGGCCAGCAGAAGGGCCACACCGAGGTCTACCGAGGCGCCGAGTACGACGTCTCGCTGGTCCCCAAGATCCGCCTCGAGGTCGTCGTCGACGATGCCGATGTCGAGAGCGTGGTCTCCACGATCACCGGCGCGGCACAGACCGGCAAGATCGGCGACGGCAAGGTCTGGGTCATCCCGGTCGAGTCGGTCGTGCGCGTACGCACCGGCGAGACGGATGAGGCAGCCCTCTAGGCACCTCGCACGACCCGGCTGGCGTCGCATCCATATGGATGCGGCGCCAGCTCTTGCGTATGCCCGACCGGCCCCGCCACCACGTGCGATAGTGTCCGCGACCGACCCCGGTATCCACGGCAACGCGGAGGCGACATGAACACAGGCGACACCTCATGGATGCTGGCTTCGTCCGCGCTCGTGCTGCTGATGACGCCGGGCCTGGCGTTCTTCTACGGCGGCATGGTGCGCGCCAAGAGCGTGCTCAACATGATGATGATGAGCTTCATCTCGCTGGCGATCGTCCCGGTGATCTGGTTCGTCTACGGCTACAGCATGACGTTCGGCGATGACCGCGGGCACGGACTGATCGGCGGTTTCGGCCAGTTCGGGCTCCACGGCATCACCCAGAACTCCCTGACCGGCTCGATCCCGACGTATGTCTTCGTGGTCTTCCAGCTGCTGTTCGGCATCGTCACGGTGGCCCTGATCAGCGGAGCCGTCGCCGACCGGGTGAAGTTCTCGGCGTGGGCGGTGTTCGTACCCGTGTGGATGACGCTGGTCTACTTCCCGGTGGCGCACTGGGTGTTCGCCTTCGACGGCGACACCGTCAAGGGCGGCTGGATCGCCAACAAGCTCCACGCCCTCGACCTGGCCGGCGGCACGGCGGTCGAGATCAACGCCGGCGCTGCAGCCTTGGCGCTCGCCCTGATCGTCGGCCGGCGCGTCGGCTGGCGACGTGAGCCGATGCGCCCGCACAACCTGCCGTCCGTGCTGCTGGGTGCCGGTCTGCTGTGGTTCGGCTGGTACGGCTTCAACGCCGGCTCCGCGCTGGGTGCGAACGGCCTGGCCGGGCTCGCCCTGATCAACACCACGGGCGCCGGCGCCGCCGCCATGCTGGGCTGGCTGGCCGTCGAGGTCGTGCGGGACAAGAAGGGCACCAGCTTCGGCGCCGCCTCCGGAGCAATCGCCGGGCTCGTGGCGATCACCCCGTCGTGTGGGTCGGTCTCTCCGATGGGGTCGATCGTGATCGGACTCGTCGCCGGATCGGTCTGCGCGTACGCGATCGGCCTGAAGTACAAGCTCGGCTTCGACGACTCGCTCGACGTCGTCGGCGTGCACCTCGTGGGTGGACTCGTCGGGACGTTGCTGATCGGCCTCCTGGCGACCCGCACCAACGTTGCGCACCTCGGCTTCGGAGACTCCGGCCTGTTCTACGGCGGGGGACTGACCCAGCTGGGCCGGCAGGTCGTGGCAGCCGTCTCGGTCGGTGTCTATTCGTTCGGCATCACGTACGTCATCGGTACGGTGATCGACAGGCTGATCGGCTTCCGGGTGTCTGAAGAGGACGAGGTCGCCGGTATCGATCAGGTCGAGCACCTGGAGACCGCATACGATCACGCCGGATCGTCAACCGGCGGACCTCATCTCGGCTAAGGAGTGGGTGGCATGAAGCTCGTGACCGCGGTGATCAAGCCGCACAAGTGGGAAGACGTACGTGAAGCGCTGGCTGCTGCCGGGGTCGCGGGCATGACGCTCACCGAGGTCAGCGGATATGGCCGGCAGAAGGGTCACACCGAGGTCTATCGCGGAGTCGAGTACGACGTGTCGCTGGTGCCGAAGATCCGCCTCGAGATCCTGATCGATGACGCCGACCAGGAACTGGTGGTCGAGACGATCACCAAGGCGGCCGGCACGGGCAAGATCGGCGACGGCAAGGTCTGGGTCGTGCCGGTCGAGTCAGTGGTACGAGTGCGCACGGGCGACACCGACGAATCGGCGCTGTAGCGACGTGACGACTCCGCCAGAGCTCGATCGCGCAGGTCTGGCCCAGCGCCGGGCCGGTCGTGCGCTCGAGGCCGACCGGAGGCTGCGGCAGCTGTTCTCCGACGTAGTGCCGAGTGACGGTGACCCTCGGGACGGCTCGGGCCTGGCGCTGGTCGCGGTGGGCGGCTACGGCCGGTCGGAGCTCTCGCCGTTCAGCGATCTCGACGTCGTGCTCCTGCACGATCCGAACCTCGACGACGAGCACGTACGCACGGTGGCCGAGTCGATCTGGTACCCGCTGTGGAATGACGGGGTCGATCTCGATCACTCGGTGCGCGACACCGCCCAGATGCGCGAGGCCGCCGCGGACGATCACCGAGCCGCGATGGGCATGCTCGATGCTCGTCCGGTCGCCGGCGACGCCGGCCTCGTCCTCACCCTGCGCTCGGAGGTGCTGGCCGATTGGCGCCGCGACGCTCGCACCCGGGTCGAGGAGGTCCGCGAGGCGAGGGCCACCCGGATCGAGCGGTCCGGATGGCTCGCCGACTCCGCGGTCCCGGACCTCAAGGAGTCCGGAGGCGGTCTGCGGGACAGCGTCATCCTGCGGGCGCTGGTCGCGACGTGGCTGATCGACGTACCTCATGGGGAGTCCGAGGGGCTCCGACTCGACCTGTTGGACGTACGCGATGCGCTCCACGAGGCGGCCGGCCGACGGGTGGAGCGGCTCGACGCCGAGGTCATCCCGGATGTGGCGAGGCTCCTGGGCATGGGGGCCGAGGAGCTCGATCTGCACGCCCGACAGCTCGGCCGACGAATCGCCCATCTCTCGGCGTTGGCGTGGCGCCGGATCGATGGCGCGTTGGCGCCGAGCCGCAAGGTCACCATCTCCGCCAGGGGACCGGTGGTCACCCGATTGGCCGAGGGCGTCGGCCTGCTCGACGGCGAGGTCATCGTCATGCAGCAGGCGGACCCCGCCAACGATCCCGAGGTCGCACTACGGGCTGCGGCGGCTGCGGCACGCGACGGCCTTCCGCTGAGTCCCGGCTCGGCGACCAGGCTGGCCGAGACGATGGGGGAGATGCACGATCCGTGGCCCACATCGTCCACGCGGCTGATGGTCGACCTGTTGACCTCCGGGCCGGGCCTGCAGCGCGTGTGGGACGAGCTCGACTACGCCGGCGTCGTCGATCGGTGGCTGCCCGAATGGGCGGCGATCCGGCTGCGCGGATCGTCCTCGCCGGTACACCGCTACACCGTTGACCGGCACAGCATCGAGACGTGTGTCTACGCCGCACAGGTGCAGCGCGACGTCGCCCGTCCGGACCTGCTCGCCGTCGCCGCGCTGCTGCACGACATCGGCAAGGGTCCAGATGCCGATGACCACAGCGAGGCGGGTGAACCCATGGCCGTACGCATTGCCACCCGGTGGGGCTTCAACGCCGAGGACGCCGACGTGATCGGGCGGCTGGTCCGCTGGCACCTGCTGCTCCCGACGACTGCGACGCGGCGTGACATCGAGGACCCGTCGACCGCCGCCAATGTCGCCGAGGTGGTGGGTAGCGAGGACTTCTTCGAGCTGCTCGCGGCGCTGACCGCTGCCGACGCCCAAGCGACCGGTCCATCGGCCTGGACGGTGTGGCGACAAGGACTCATCGAAGGACTCGCGGACAAGATCCGCAGGCAGCTCGACGACGCGATCCAGAGCCCCGATCCGCACGCGTACGAAGGCTGGCCCTCGAATGTGCCGATTCCGGACTACGGAGCCACCGGACCGGCCGACTTCACCCTCGAGGTCGAGGCGCACAAGGACGGATCGCTGCTCACGTTCGTCACCTCGAGCCGTCGCGGGGTGATGGCCGATCTCGCCGGCGGGCTGGCTCTCGCCGGACTGGCGATCCGTTCGGCACGAACCGTGACCCTGGGTGATGCCGCGGCGTCGCTCTGGGAGGTGTCGAGGTCCGACGTCGACGTGGCGCGCCTCTCCGAACGCCTGCGGCCGGCACTGGCCGGCGAGGTCGACCTGCCCTCGAGGCTCGAGCTCAAGCCCAACGACGACCTCGGCGGATCACGCGTACGCATCCTCGACCGCCTCTCGGAGACCGCGACCCTGCTCGAGGTGCGCGCGCACGATCGACGCGGCCTGGTGTGGACCGTGTGCCACGAGATCTTCCTGCTCAACCACTCGATCCGGTCGGCGCACATGTCGACGTACGGCGACGAGGCTCGTGACGTGTTCTATGTCGTCGACGCTGACGGGGAGCGGCTGGACGAGGCCGCGGCGGCCGTCCTCGCGGAGCGGGTGGCTGGCGCGCTCGGTTAGGCTGGTCCAGACCCCGATACCTGATCCGAGGACGACGACCACTCCATGTTCGACACCCTGCAAGACCGCCTGCAGTCAGCGTTCAAGAGCCTGCGTGGCAAGGGTCGACTCTCCGAGGCCGACATCGATGCCGTCGCGCGCGAGATCAGGGTCGCCCTGCTCGATGCCGACGTCGCCGTGCCGGTCGTGCGCGAGTTCATCGCCAACGTCAAGGAGCGGGCTGCCGGCGCCGAGGTGAGCCAGGCGCTCAACCCCGCCCAGCAGGTCGTCAAGATCGTCAACGACGAGCTCGTCACGATCCTCGGTGGCGAGACCCGCCGGATCCAGTACGCCAAGAACCCGCCGACCGTCATCATGCTCGCCGGCCTCCAGGGTGCGGGCAAGACGACCCTCGCCGGCAAGCTCGGCCTCTGGCTCAAGGAGCAGGGCAAGTCACCGATGCTGGTGGCGGCCGACCTCCAGCGCCCCAACGCCGTGACCCAACTCCAGGTCGTCGGCGAGCAGGCCGGCGTCACGGTGTTCGCCCCTGAGCCCGGCAATGGCGTCGGCGACCCGGTCAAGGTCGCCCGCGACGGTCTCGCCGAAGCCCGGCGCACCCTGCACGACGTCGTCGTGGTCGACACCGCCGGACGGCTCGGCATCGACGAAGAGCTCATGCAGCAGGCCGCCGACATCCGCGCCGCCGTCGACCCCGACGAGGTGTTGTTCGTCATCGACGCGATGATCGGCCAGGACGCGGTTGTCACCGCCCAGGCCTTCCTCGAAGGCGTCGATTTCACCGGCGTCGTACTCACCAAGCTCGACGGCGACGCCCGCGGTGGCGCGGCGCTGTCCGTACGCTCGATCACCGGCCGCCCGATCATGTTCGCGTCGACGGGGGAGAAGCTCACCGACTTCGACGTCTTCCACCCCGACCGCATGGCGGGGCGCATCCTCGCCATGGGCGACATGATGACCCTCATCGAGCAGGCCGAGAAGGCCTTCGACGAGGACGAGGCGACCAAGGCCGCCGAGAAGCTGGCCGGCGGATCGTTCACCCTGCAGGACTTCCTCGGCCAGATGGAAGCCATCTCCAAGATGGGCTCGGTGTCGAAGCTCATGGGGATGATGCCCGGCATGGGCGCGATGAAGGAGCAGATCGCCAACTTCGACGAGCGCGAGGTCGACCGCATCAAGGCGATCATCTTGTCGATGACCCCGGCCGAGCGTGACAACCCCAAGATCATCGATGGCTCCCGCCGCCAACGCATCTCCAAGGGCTCGGGCACCCAGGTCAAGGACGTCAACGGCCTGGTCGACCGGTTCTTCGAGGCCCGCAAGATGATGCAGCAGATGGCCAAGGGTGGGGGCATGCCCGGGATGCCCGGTCTCCCTGGTGGCATGCCGGGTCGTCCTGGTCCCGGCAAGCGGTCCGGAGGCAAGCAGAAGCCCCAGAAGAAGGGCAAGCGGGTCTCCGGCAACCCGGCGAAGCGAGCCGCGGAGGCTGCCGGCGCCGCCAAGAAGCCCGATGGTGCCAACGCATTCGGTTTCCCGGCCAAGGACGGCTCGGAGTTCGAGCTACCCCAGGAGCTCAAGGACCTGATGTAGCACTCCGCGGGGTGCGGCTGGGCGCCTCCGGGCATACGGTCGGTGCATGCAGCCGCTCGTCGTGGTCATGGGCATCTCGGGTGTCGGCAAGTCCGCGGTCGGCCACGAGCTGGCTGACCGCTTCGGCATCGACTACGCCGACGGTGACGACTTCCACTCCGAGGCCAACATCGCCAAGATGTCCGCCGGCACGCCTCTCACCGATGAGGACCGCTGGCCCTGGCTGGCCGACATCGGGACCTGGCTCTCCGAGCACGACTCGGCCGGCGGCGTCATCAGCTGCTCGGCACTCCGCCGGGCCTATCGCGACGTCCTCGTTGGTGCGGCACCACGTACGCAGTTCCTGCACCTCACCGGGGACCACGACCTGATCAGGTCCCGCATGGAGCATCGCCAGCACTTCATGCCCCCGTCATTGCTCACCTCCCAGGAGCAGACCCTCGAGCCACTCCAGCCCGACGAGAACGGCTGGGCCTTCGACATCACACCAACCCCCGCAGAGATCGTGGACGCCTTCGTGGCCCGCGCCGGACTGTCCGAGGAGGACTCCGCATGATCATCAGCACTCTCATCGCTGCCGCCCCGCCGCCGCCGGTCAAGCCCGTGGCCGGCACGGGCCAGCTCATCACCGCTGCACTGGTCGGCATCGCGGTGATCGTCGTGCTCATCACCGTGGTCAAGCTGCACCCGTTCCTGAGCCTGACGATCGGGTCGCTGCTCGTCGGAGCGATCGCGGGACGAGCGCTCGCCGACATCCTGGCGAGCTACACCGCCGGAGTGGGCACCACGGTCGCCACAGTCGGAACGCTGATCGCACTCGGGGCGATGTTCGGCAAGCTGCTGGCCGACTCCGGCGGCGCGGACCAGATCGTCGACACGATCGTCGAGCACTCCTCGCCGCGTACGTTGCCGTGGGCGATGGCCCTGATCGGCGCGATCATCGGCCTTCCGATGTTCTTCGAGATCGGCCTCGTCCTGGTCATTCCCGTCGTGTTCCTGGTGGCCAAGCGGTCGCAGCAGTCGATCATCGCGCTGGGCATACCCGCCCTCGCCGGGTTGTCCGCGATGCACGGAT
>JAWWPE010000443.1:0-10830 GCA_033850895.1 Nocardioidaceae bacterium
CTGATCGAGTCCGCGTCGAATCCGTCCATGACAACTGCCTCGGCGCCGAGCTCGCGCAGGAGTCCCAATTTGCCCGCGCTCGTCGTCGTCGCCGTCACCTGGTGACCTCGAGCCACGAGCTGCGGTACGAGCCGCTGGCCCACCACCCCAGTACCGCCTGCCACGAACACCCGCATGACCATCACCTTCCTGAGTATTCGGAGACCTTCTCCTATCGCTCAGACGACGTGACGCGCCGATTCGTGACAGGCGAATTCCGCTGGTGTGTCACGTTGTGGCAAGCCGTGTCGTTTGACGGGTATGACTACACGAATTCATCGCGTGATCCTGGCGGTTCTCGTCGTCACAGGCGCCGTCGTCGGCGTCTGGGCGACGGGTTGGCCGCAAGGGTTCTACGACGCGTTTCCCGGCTTCGATCGGCATTGGGTGAGCATGGACGGCCCGTACAACCAACACCTCGTTCGCGATGTCGGAGCCGCCTATCTGGCGCTGGCGGTGCTGGGTTCGTATGCATTGCGCCTTGCGATGCCCGAGCTGGTGCGGGTGGCCGGCGCTGCCTGGCTGGTGTTCGGGGGTCTGCACTTCGCCTATCACCTGGGCCATCTCGGGATGTTCGGCACGAGCGACAAGATCCTGAACGTCGTGGCACTCGGCGGATCCGTCGTGCTGGCGGCCGCTCTGCTCGTGCCTGCGCGTGACTGATCACGAGCAGGACGCGAGCGGGATCGCCGACGATCAGGCGTCGGTGCCGACCGGTCCGAGATAGCTCAGCGTCATCTCGACCATCTCGTCGATGAACTTGTCCCGTGGAATGGCCGGTTGCTCGAGGACGTACTGAACGGAGAGGTGCTCCACCATGCGCACGAGAATCCACGCCGACGTGGCTGGTTCGTCGACCCGCGTCTGGGACTTGTTGATCGACAGATATGCCGTCACGAGATCACTGATGCGCTGCTCGAGTGCCGCCGTCCAGCCGCCGAACTGCTTGCGCGGCAATACCTCGACGACCAGCCGCAGGTATTCGACATTCTCGCCCAGAACGTCGAGGAGTCCGGTGAATGCAGACCGTACGAGCTCAGGGCCAGGCTCTTCGAGCCGATCCGCCAGCACCGCGGTGAGCTCGGTCGACAGATCGGCGGCGTAGCGGTCGATGACGGCCGCCAGAATCGTCTCCTTGTCCGGGAAGTACTGATAGAGCGAGCCTGGGCTGATGCTGGCCTCCTCCGCCACGCGATTGGTGGTGATCCGCTCGTACCCGTCCCGCAGCAGCACACGCTGACCTGCGGCGATGATGCGCTCGACCATCTCGCGCGAACGCTCCTGCTTGGGCGTACGGCGTAGGTCCCGGGGCGACGGTGGATATGGCATACGCGAATTGTATGCGAGTAATTGCTCGTGTCACGATCTTAGTATGACGACGGACACCGCAACCCCGAGTACGACCGCCCGCCCGCCGACCCGGTTTCGAGCCGGCGAGGCCCGCGGCGCGCGGCTCGGTCGGCCCCTGAAGAGAATCGGAAGGGTCAAAGCGGTCGATGAGGATCAGATGACCCTGATCGGCCAGCGGTTCATGGAGCGGGACGAAGTCGGTGCGGCTCTCGCGCGCGCCATGCGCTCCCCTGGCGACGACAAGGTCTCCATGGCCCAGTTCCACCGGGCACTCGTCCACGGCATCGACTCCGTCGAGGCCGCTCCCCCAGCTCTGCGCGACTTCTTTGCCGCCGTCGACGCAGTGCCGAATTGGGTCGACTTCGATCTGGTGAACGAAGGGGCACGCGTGTACCGCCGATCCGGCAAGACCGGCGCCGACGTGCTGCTGCAGCTCTCGCTGCTCGGCGGCTACCGGTTCGGCGGACCGACCGATCTGCTCGTCGCGACCGGAGGCCTGACCGGCGACACCACGATGCGTCGCCTCGGCGAGACGCAGAAATGGGGAGTCGCGGTCTCGGACCACGACGCCATGCGGCGCGATGGCGAGGGATTCCAGCTCACCGTCCACGTGCGGCTCATGCACGCGCTGGTCAACCACCGGTTCGAGGGCGGCGACCGGTGGGACACCGCGCGGTGGGGTCTTCCCATCAACCAGTCGGATCAGGCAGCGACGTTGGGTCTGTTCAACGGCGTGTTCCTGCTGGGCGTACGCGCCCTCGGCGTCCGGGTGACCGCGGCGGAGTCCCGTGCCGTCATGCACCTGTGGAAGTACATCGGTTGGCTGATGGGCGTCAACGATGACTGGCTGTTCGACAACGAGCGCGAGCAGCACGCCTTCAACTACTACGTCCTGCTGGCCCAGGACGACATCACCGAGGCCGGCCCGCAGCTGGCGAACGGCATCCTCGATGCCCAGAACCGACTGCATTTCAGACGTTTCGAGCGCATCGGCCGGGCGTACACCAGCGCTCGTCTCTTGAGCATGCTCCGACCCTTCCTCGGGAAGGAAAGCATGCGCGACCTCGACCTTCCAGTCAGGATGCCGTGGGCGACGGTCGCGGTGCTCGCCAACAATCTGGTCAACCACTACGTGTTGGGGCGCACGTCCTGGGGTGAACGGCGACTCCAGGCGAGGGCGGAACGGGCCCGCGACACGCTCATGTATCGATACTTCGGCCCCGACGCGCCGGAGATCGGCAAGCTCGCGGACTGAGCCCGCTGAGCCGATCGCGCAGGCGGTCGTACACTCGTCCGCATGGCCACGGATCAGTCAATTCACGAGCACATCACGGCGCTGGTCGCCGAGGAGAAGAAGCTGCGCGAGCAGCTCGGGCACGGCGAGGTCTCACAGGGCGAGGAGCATGAGCGACTTGCCCACCTGGAGGTCGAGCTGGACCAGGCATGGGACCTGCTACGGCAGCGCAAGGCATTGCGAGAGACCGGCGGCTCCCCCGACGACGCCGCCGAGCGGTCGGCCGACGTCGTCGAGAAATACCTGGGCTGACAGTGCAGATCACCCGCTTCGGCCACGCCGCCGTCCTCGTCGAGGTCGCCGACACCCGCATCCTCGTCGACCCCGGAGTCTTCAGCTCCGACGAGACCTTCGCGCTGGAAGGTCTCGACGCGATCGTCGTGACACACCAGCATGCTGATCACATCGACCCGGCCCGAGGCCCCCAGCTGTTGTCAGGCAATCCGGACGCCGCGTTGATCGCAGACCCGGAGACCGCTGCCACCGTGGACTTCGGCACCTGGACGCCCAACGCCGAGGGCCAGGTCACCGAGATCAACGGTGTGACCGTGACCGGCGTCGGCGCGCAGCACGCCATGATCGTGCCTGAGATCCCGCGCATCGCGAATGTCGGCGTACTCGTCTCGGCTCCCGGCGAACCGACGCTCTTCCTTGCCGGGGACACCTACGAATACGTACCCGAGGGCGTCGACGTGCTCGGCGTTCCGCTGGCGGCGCCGTGGGCGAAGGTCAGCGAAACCGTCGGGTTCGTGCAGCGTGTGGCTCCGACGGTGATGTTCCCGGTGCATGACTGCACGATCGCGGACATCGCGTACCCCATGTATTGGGGGCATCTCACCAACTTCGGTGGTGCCGAGGACGCTCGCAAGCTGGGTCAGAACGAGTCGACGACGGTTTCCATCTGACGTGGCGGCAACCTCCGCCGCACTCCGCACCGCCTCCGTTCCGCTCATGTTGCTCGGCGGCGGACTCGTGGCGTGCCAGTCACAGATCAACAGCCGATTGGCTCACCATCTCGGCTCCGGCCTCCGCGCCGGCGCCCTGGCCGCCACCATCAGCTTCGGCAGCGGCCTGGTGGTCCTCACGCTCGCAGTCGTGACAGTCCCCCGAGGTCGGCGCGGCGTACGCGATCTCCGTGAAGCCCTGAGGGCACATCGCCTGCGTCCGGTCGAGCTGGTCGGTGGCCTGCTCGGCGCATTTTTCGTGGCCTCACAGAGCATCAGCGTCGGGACGATCGGCGTTGCGCTGTTCATCGTCGCGGTCACGGCCGGCCAGTCCGCCAACTCCCTGGCCGTGGATCACATCGGACTGTCGCCGCGAGGACGGCAAGCCGTGACTCCCCCACGCGTCATTGCCGCAGTGTTCGCGGTCGTCGCGGTGATCCTGACAGCCGGCGAACGCCTGGCCACCGATGCCAGCGCACTCGTCCTCGGCCTGGCAATCCTGGCATTCGGTGCCGGCACGCTCCAGCCGGTGCAGCAGGCTCTCAATGGCCGGGTCGCCGCCGTCGGTGGGCCGCTGGCGACGACGTGGAACAACTTCCTCGTCGGGACCATCGCGCTGCTGGCGTTCCTGGCGATCAGCTTCACCGTGCATGGACACATCCGCGGACTCCCCCACGCCTGGTGGCTGTACGTCGGTGGGCTGTGCGGTGTCGTCTTCATCTCCTTGGCGAGTTGGACCGTGCGCATTCACGGTGTGCTGATCCTGGGCTTGTGCACGATCGCCGGTCAGGTCGTGACAGCCGAGCTGATCGACGTCCTCGGCTCCGATTCGCACGTCGGTGTGCTCGGCGTGTTGGGCGGTGCGCTGACGATCGTGGGCGTCCTGATCGCCCTTCTTCTTCGTCCCAAAGACACGCACAAACCGGCAGTTGAGTTATCTCATAACTGAGATATGGTGAAAGTATGACCGTGCGCGATGACTATCTTGCCCGTATCGGCGTCCTGATTCGTGACGCCCGCCAGCACAGCGGCTGGACCCAGTCGGAGCTCGCTTCGGAGCTGAAGACCAGCCAGAGCGCGGTCAACCGGATCGAGAAGGGTCAGCAGAATCTGACCCTCGACATGCTGGCTCGCATCGGCGCGGCACTCGACTCCGAGCTGGTCAGCGTCGGCGCCTCGGGGCCAAGCCATTTGCGTGTCGTCGGCGGCACCACGCTGTCCGGCTCGATCGACGTCAAGTCGAGCAAGAACGCCGGCGTTGCCCTGTTGTGCGCGTCGCTGCTCAACGCCGGGACCACTGTCCTGCGCAAGGTCGCCCGGATCGAAGAGGTCAACCGGCTGCTCGAAGTGCTCGAGTCGATCGGCGTCAAGACCACGTGGCTCAACGACGACAACGATCTGAAGCTCGTCGTACCCACCGAGCTCAACCTGGCCGCGATGGATGCCGACGCCGCCCGGCGCACGCGCAGCATCATCATGTTCCTCGGCCCCCTGATGCACCGTTACGACGACTTCGAGCTCCCGTACGCCGGAGGTTGCGATCTCGGCACGCGAACGGTTGAGCCGCACATGACGGCACTGCGGCCGTTCGGCCTCAAGGTCGTTGCCACCGAAGGCAGCTATCACGCGACGGCATCGGCAGGCGTCGGACCCGATCGCCCGATCGTGCTGACCGAGCGCGGCGACACCGTCACCGAGAACGCCCTGTTGGCGGCGGCCAAGGCCGACGGCGTGACCGTCATCCGCAACGCGAGCCCCAACTACATGGTGCAGGACCTCTGCTTCTTCCTGGTCAAGCTCGGTGTCGGCATCGAGGGCATCGGCACGACCACGCTGCGGGTCACCGGCAAGCCGGTCATCAACTGCGATGTCGACTACGCACCGAGCGAAGATCCGATCGAGGCCATGAGCCTGGTCGCCGCGGCGATCGTCACCAAGTCCAGCATCACGATCAGGCGCGTGCCGATCGAGTTCCTCGAGATCGAGCTGGCCCTGCTCGAGGAGATGGGCTTCCAGTACGACCGGAGCGACGAGTACCCCGCCGAGAACGGCGAGACGCGGCTCGTCGACATCACGACCCACCCGTCTGCGCTGCATGCCCCGATCGACAAGATCCACCCGATGCCGTTCCCGGGCCTCAACATCGACAACCTGCCGTTCTTCGCGGTGATCGCTGCGACCGCCGAGGGCCAGACGATGCTGCACGACTGGGTCTACGAGAACCGCGCGATCTACCTCACCGAGCTCAACAAGCTCGGCGCCTCGGTCAAGCTGCTCGACCCGCACCGGGTGCTGATCGACGGTCCGACGCACTGGAGCGGTGCCGAGCTGATCTGCCCGCCCGCGTTGCGCCCCGCCGTCGTCATCCTGCTGGCGATGCTCGCCGCCAAGGGCACCTCGGTGCTGCGCAGCGTCTACGTCATCAACCGTGGCTACGAGGACCTCGCGGAGCGCCTCAACGACCTCGGCGCCCAGATCGAGACCTTCCGCGACATATAGGCCGTACGGGTGAGCCGGGAGGCTCGCGTAGGACAAGGGCCTATGTACTGAGCCGCGAACGCGAGCCGAAAGACTCGCGTGAGACGGGGGCGAAGGAATTAGGCCGTTTGGCGGCTCTGCACCTGCGAGGGCATAGCGTGTGGGCTGTGTCCGGCGGCTACCTCGACTCCCCCACTCCCTTGGCGTTCGCGCACCGCGGTGGCTCTGAGATCGAGGACAACCTCGGTATCGAGAACTCGCTGGCCGCTTTCGCGCATGCGTACGCGCTGGGTTTCCGCTATCTCGAGACCGATGTCCGGTGCAGCTCCGACGGCCTGGTCTACGCGTTCCACGACGAGACGTTCGACAGGATGACCGGAAACTCCGCGGCCTTCGTGACCCTCACCGGTGCAGACATCGATGCCCACCGACTGGGCGATCGCGAGGCGATCCCACTCCTCAGCGTGCTCTACGACGCGTTCCCCGATGCGCGCTTCAACATCGACGTGAAGTCCGATGATGCCGTCGATGCGACGTGTGCGGTGATCGAGGCACACGCAGCGGTCGAGCGCACGTGTCTCGCATCCTTTGAGCACTCACGTCTCTCGCGCATCCGTCGCCGGCTGCCGGCGGTGGCGACTTCGGGGTCGACCCGCGAAGTCGCCCTCGTCAAGATCCTGCCGGCATTCGTGCTGCGGATCACCGGGGCACCCAAGGGCGTATGTCTGCAGGTTCCAGCGAAGCACCACGGCATCACGGTCGTCACCCCGCGCTTCATCAGGCGAGCCCATGCCTTGGGCCAGCAGGTGCACGTATGGACCATCAATGACGCCGCTGAGATCAACCGCCTGCTCGACCTCGGTGTCGACGGCATCATCACCGATCGGACGGACGTGCTGAAGGACGTCCTGATCGCCCGCGGCAGCTGGAAGGGCCCGACATGACCGAGAAGGCCAACGACGAGCAGCGGTCGTGGTTCTACTACGACTGGGCCAACTCGGCGTACATCACGACGATCGGCACGGTGCTATACGCGCCTTACCTGACCAGCGTCGCCGAGAAGGCATCTTGCGGGTTCGCGGGCACTGACGACCACAAGTGCACGACCGACCTGCACGTGCTCGGTCTTTCGGTGTCGGCCGGATCGCTGGTGTTCTACATCGTCACGATCTCGACGATCATCTCGGCGTTCGTGCTGCCGATCGTCGGGGCGGTCGCCGACCGGGTGGCGTCGAAGAAGACCATGATGGCCCGGCTGGCCTGGGCGGGGTCGTTCGTTGCCGGTCTGATGTTCTTCGTGACCGGAAGCCATTGGCAGTTCGGTGCCGTCCTGCTCCTGGTGGCCAACCTGTTCTACGCGTCATCGCTCGTCGTCTATGACGCGATCCTGATCGACGTCGCTCCTCCGGATGACCGCGATCGGATCTCGTCGCAGGGCTGGGCATTCGGCTACCTGGGTGGTGGGCTCCTGCTGGCGATCAACCTCGCGCTGGTCACGGTCAAACCGTTCGGACTGTCCACCGAGGTCGCGGTGCGGATCAGCTTGCTGTCAGCGGCGCTGTGGTGGGCGTACTTCACCCTCATTCCGTATCGCGGCATCAAGGACCGGGCGCCGACCGGGATCGTGCCGGCCGAGTGTGCCACGTTGATGCAGCGTAGTTTCGGGCAGTTGTTGCGCACGCTTCGGGAGATGCGGCGCTATCCCCAGACGCTGTTGTTCCTCGTCGCCTACTTGTTCTACAACGACGGCATCCAGACGGTCATCTACTCGGCTTCGGTCTACGGCGACAAGGAGCTCGGCTTCGGCACCAGCGTGCTGATCGCAGTGATCCTGATCGTGCAGTTCGTCGCGTTCGCCGGCGCGCTGATCTTCGGCCGGCTCGCCGCCCGGGTGGGCAGCCACCGTACGATCCTCGGCGGCCTCGGGGTGTGGATCGTCGTGGTGTGTCTGGCCTTCTTCCTGCCGACGAAGCAGATCGTGCCGTTCCTCGTCCTTGCCGTGGCGATCGGGCTCGTGCTCGGCGGCACGCAGGCGCTCTCGCGATCGTTCTTCTCCCAGTTGATCCCGCGTGGCCGCGAGGCGGAGTACTTCAGTCTCTACCAGGCCTGCGAGCGCGGGACCAGCTGGCTCGGCACGCTCGTGTTCGGCGTCGTGCACCAGCTCACGGACTCGTACCGCCCTGCGATTCTGGCCCTTATCGCGTTCTTCGTCCTCGGCGGTGGACTGCTCTGGAAGCTCGATCCGGACCGCGGAATCGTCGAGGCAGGCAACCAGCCACCATCGCTGGTGTGAGGTACGCCCCTGTGTTCAGGGGAATCTCATCTGCATCCCCTACGTTGAACAGTGTGAAGGCCTAAGAAAGGGGACGCACATGGCTGAACGTGCATTGCGAGGTGCTCGGCTGGGAACTCAGAGTTTCGAGGACGAGCGCGGAGTGGAAATGGCTCCCCGCCAGCAGGTCGAGTACGTCTGCGCCGACGGACACACCTTCTCGGTGACGATGGCCGACGAGGCTGACATCCCGTTCGAGTGGGAAGACCCCAAGACCGGGATGGTCGGTCAGCGCGTCGAGGGCGGCGAGCCTCTCATCAAGAACGAGAAGCCGGTCCGCACCCACTGGGACATGCTGCTGGAGCGTCGCTCGGTCGATGAGCTCGAAGAGATCCTCACCGAGCGGCTGGAGCTGCTTCGTGGCGGAGAGATTGGGCCGCCGCACCTGCATCGACCCAGCAAGAAGAAGAAATCTGCCTGACGGCACACGATGAGGGCCCCGGCTTCGGCTGGGGTCCTTTCCATGTCACGGCTCAGGAAGACACGGTAGCCGGGCGCCGACTCGGGATAAGGCGTTCGAATCCCCACACGGTGACGCGCCAGAGCGCTTCGCGGACGATGCCACCGCTCATCTTGGACTCCCCGCGTACGCGCTCGACGAACGTGATCGGCACCTCGACGATCGACATGCCGGCATCGAGAACGCGTCGGGCCATGTCGATCTGGAAGCAGTAGCCCTGCGAGGCGACCTCGTCGAGCGGCAGACGTTCGAGGGTCTCGCGGCGGAATGCCCGATAGCCGCCGGTGGCGTCCTTGATCGGGATGCCGAGCATCAGCTGGGCGTAGAACGTGCCGCCTCGCGAAATCAGGCGGCGATACCAAGGCCAGTTGACGACTCCCCCGCCGGGAACCCAGCGTGACCCGAGCACGAGGTCAGCGCCTTCGGCACTCGCTCCGAGCAGTCGCCCCAGATCCTCGGGCCGGTGCGAGCCGTCAGCATCCATCTCGACGAGCACCTCGTAACCGCGCTCGAGACCCCACGCGAATCCGGCACGGTATGCCCCGCCGAGGCCCTGCTTGTCCTCGCGGTGCATGACGTTGACGCGGGTGTCGTCGACCGCCAGCCGATCCGCGATCTCACCGGTTCCGTCGGGTGAACCGTCATCGACGACGAGGACGTCGACGTCCGGCTGGTGCTGGAGCACGCTGCCGACGATCCACTCGACGTTGTCGGCCTCGTCATAGGTCGGAATGATGACCAGCGTCCGCATGAGGCATCACCCTTCCTTCTTGCGTGTGCCGAGGAACCATCCTCCCAGACCCAGGACCACCAGGAGGTACTCGAGGGGGGCACCGATCTTCAGGGCCGGGGTCGTGCCGGACGCGAGCTCGACCTGCTGACTGAGCGTCGCAGGCCGATGCATGGGAGCGCGCTCGACACTGTGTCCTTCAGGGTCGACGAATCCGCTGATCCCGTTGGTCGACGGCACGGCGACCCACCGTCCGGTCTCGATCGCGCGCAGCCGGGAGATGTCCCACTGCTGCTCGGGCTGCGCGGTGCCGGTGAACGCCGCATTGCTGGTTTGTACGACGAGCAGCTGCGCGCCGCCATTGACCGCCTGCCGAGCCACGCCGTCGTACGCGATGTCGTAGCAGATGGTGTCGCCGATCAGGGTGTCGCCGATCTGCAACGCCCCGGGCTCGTGACCGGCGAGCATGTCGCGCGGGATGTCCCTGGCGAACCGGTTGACGATGAGACTCGCCTCGTTGCGGAACGGCACGTATTCGCCGAACGGCACCGGTTTGCGCTTGACGTAGCGGGCGCCCGGGCCGTCGGCGTCCCACACGACCCCCGCGTTGTAGGCGGTGTGGATCGTCGGGCCGTCGAACAGGCCACCGACCAGGATCGGGGCATCGAGACGGGCAGAGAGTTCCTGGATGCGTTCCCGCACTGGGGCGTCGTGATAGGGATCGGTGTCGGTGGCGTTCTCCGGCCACAGCACCATGTCGGGATGCGGGACGGTGCCCGAGTCGACCAGGTCAGCGAGACGATCGGTCTCTTCGGCGTGCAGCTTGAAGATCGCCCCGAGTGGCCACGTCAGGAACACCCCGGGCACATTGCCCTGGACGAGCGCGACCTGTCGGGTGCCCTCGGCGCCGGCGATGCCGGTCGGCAGCACGACACCGATTCCGACGAGTCCCAGAATCGCCAGCGCGGCCCATGCTCGCGATGCCCAGGTCGAAGCGGTCGCCGCGACGACGAGCATCGCGGCGACGACGAACAACACCGCGCTGGTGCCAGGCATCGAGAGGAGTCGCGCGTACGACGCGAACGGCGTGTCGATCGAGGTGTGCGCGAGCCGCCCCCACGGGAAGCCGGTGAACGGGAACGTGCCACGCGCGTACTCGCCGGCCACCCATACCGCAGCGCCCCAGAGCGGCCACGCCTTGAG
>JAWWPE010000451.1:0-9489 GCA_033850895.1 Nocardioidaceae bacterium
CTGATCGTCGATCGTCTCCGCAGGGAGCGGGGACTCACGTTCCGGGCGCTGACCGCAGACGCGCCAGACCTGATGACCAAGGTGGCCCGGTTCCTCGCGGTTCTCGAGCTGTTCCGCGAGGGTGCCATCGCCTTCGAACAGGCCACGCCGCTCGGCGACCTGCACGTACGCTGGACCGGGTCCGATGACGGCGACATCGACGTCGGCGAGGAGTTCGACGCACCGATGGTCGCGCCCGATGACGTCCCCGTCGTGGTCGAGGACCCACCGCACGAGACCCCAGACCCGAACGCCACCGAGAGCACCGATGACTGAATCCGAACTCCCCACCGGCCCGCACGAGCTCGAGCTCGGCACATTGGACTTGCGGCCTGCGCTCGAGGCGGTCTTGATGGTGGCCGACCAGCCGCTCGACCACCTCACCCTCGCCCAGGCGGTCGGCCACCCACCGATCGATGTCGAGCAGGCGCTCAACGTGTTGGCCGATGAGTACACCGAGCAGGGCCGCGGTTTCGAGCTTCGCAACATTGCCGGCGGGTGGCGCTTCTTCACTCGTGAGGAGTACGCCGGCGCGGTCGAGCGATTCATCCTCGACGGTCAGCAGGCTCGGTTGACCCAGGCGGCTCTGGAGACGATGGCTGTCGTGGCGTACCGCCAACCGATCAGCCGCACTCGCATCTCGGCGATCCGCGGGGTCAATGTCGACAGCGTGGTCCGCACGCTCGTGACCCGCGGGCTCGTCGAGGAGAGCGATGTCGACCCGGAGAGCGGGGCGATCCTCTACCGCACCACCAGCTACTTCCTGGAACGCATGGGCATGGGCAGCATCGACGAGCTGCCCGACATCGCACCGCTGCTGCCCGAGATCGATGACATGGATGAGGATCTGACGTTCGCGGCAGCGCCGCCGCAAACCGACGCCGTCGCCGAAGAGCCCGACACCTTGAACGACGACCGTGACTGAGATCCGGCTGCAGAAGGTACTCGCGCAGGCCGGGATGGGCAGCCGTCGCCGGTGTGACGACATGATCGCGCAGGGTCGCGTCGAGGTGAACGGTGAGGTCATCGACGTGATGGGGGCCCGGGTCGATCCACTCGTCGACGTGATCCGTGTCGATGGCGCGCGCATTCCGCCGCCCAACGAGCACGCATACGTCCTGCTCAACAAGCCGCGGGGCGTGGTGACGTCGATGGCCGATGAGCAGGGGCGCCCGGACCTTTCCGGACTGATCGCCGACCGTGGAGACCGCCTCTTCCATGTCGGACGCCTGGACACCGACACGTCGGGCCTGCTGCTGCTGACCAACGACGGTGACCTCGCGCATCACCTGGCGCATCCCTCGTTCGAGATCACCAAGACATACGTAGCGCTCGTGGACGGCACCGTGCCCGATTCGCTCGCTGCCACGCTGAAGGCCGGCATCGAGCTCGATGACGGACCTGCGCAGGTGGATCGACTGCTGGTCAAGGATCGCTCGCGCGGGCGCTCGATCGTCGAGCTCGACATCCACATGGGTCGCACTCGCATCGTGCGCCGAATGCTCGCCGCAGTCGGGCACCCCGTGATCGAGCTGACCCGCACCGCGTTCGGACCGCTCGATCTGCGCGGGCTGGCCGCCGGCGCGATGCGTGACCTCTCGCGCGAAGAGCTCGGCGCGCTCTTCGATAGCGTTGAGGCATGACTGAGCGTGACGTGACGGCGTTCCCCGGACCCGTTCTGGTGATCGGTTGCGGGTTGATCGGTACGTCGATCGCGCTCGCCCTGACCGAGGCCGGCGTGCCAGTCCATCTCGATGACATCCGGGTCGCCAATCTGGAGCTGGCTGTGTCCCGAGGCGCCGGCAGCGCTGAACCGGTTGCAGCTCCGGTGCTCGTGCTCGTCGCCGTCCCGCCCGCCGATGTGGCTGTCACGGTCGCTCGCGCCCTCGAGGAGTGGCCACACGCCGTGGTCACCGATGTCGCCAGCGTCAAGGGCGGTCTCCAGCGACAGATCGCTGCTCTGAGCGGCAGTGATCGCTACGTCGGAAGCCATCCGATGGCCGGCAGCGAGCGTTCGGGTCCGATGGCGGCGTCCGCGCGACTGTTCGAGGGGCGCCCCTGGGCAGTGACTGCGGCCGCGGACTCCAGTCCAGAGGCGACCGAGCTCGTCGTGCAGCTCGCCGGCCTGGTCGGCGGCGTACCGCTGGTGATGGACTCTGCGGCCCACGATCGCGCTGTGGCGCTGGTCTCGCACGTGCCGCACGTGTTGTCGGTGCTCACCGCGGCTCGGCTCAACGATGCGCCCGTGGACCACCTCGCATTGGCCGGTCCTGGGCTGCGCGATGTCACCCGCATCGCCGGAAGCGACATCGCCTTGTGGCAGGACATTCTCGGCGCGAATGCCGACGAGGTACGCGCCGTGCTCCAGCTCGTGCGCACCGACCTCGATCGGGTGATCAGTGCGATCGGCGACGACACTGCCGGCCTCGGAGAGGTGCTGCAATCGGGCCGGGACGGGACCGAGCTCATACCCGGAAAGCACGGTGAGAAGGTCGCCGAGTTCGCCACGGTCTTCGTCTCGGTGGCCGACCAGCCGGGCGAGCTGCCCCGCGTGATGGCGCATACGGGAGAATCGGGTGTCAACATCGAGGACATCCGCATCGATCACGAGCTGGGCCGACCCGTCGGCCAGGTCGAGATCACGGTGCTCGCGGCCCAGGCAGATACGCTGGTCAAGGCCCTGATCGCCCGCGGCTGGTCCGCCTACAGCTGAGGAGTTCATCCGTGAGCAAGACCCTGGTCGTCGCCGTCGACGGACCGTCTGGTTCGGGCAAGTCGAGCACGGCGCGTGGAGTTGCTCAGCGGCTCTCCTTGGCCTATCTCGACACCGGTGCGATGTATCGCGCGATGACCTGGGCCATGCTGCAGGCCGGTGTCGACGTCGACGACGCCGCGGCGATCGCCGAAGCGGCACGAGGCGTGCGCCTGGAGTCCGGCACCGACCCGCTCCACCCCACAATCGTGGCGAACGGGGTCGACGTGGCAGACCCGATCCGCTCCGACGAGGTCACCGCGTCGGTCAGCAACGTCGCGGCCGTCGCGAGCGTCAGGGCGATGTTGGTCGACCTGCAGCGGGCGATCATCGAGGCGAGCGGGCGACGCATCGTCGTCGAGGGCCGGGACATCGGTTCCACCGTCGCACCTGACGCCGAGGTCAAGATCTATCTGGTGGCCGATCCGGCCGCTCGTGCGGCGCGGCGCGCGGCCGAGGACGGGACCGGCGATGCTTCCGCGACCGAGATCGCCCTCGCCCGACGCGACAAGATCGATTCCACCCGCGAGGCGTCGCCGCTGGCGAAGGCCGATGGCGCGGTCGTGGTCGACAGCACCCATATGACCCTCGACGAGGTCGTCGACACGATCGTCGACATCGTGGGCGACGCGACATGACCGGCATGCCCGAAGGCGGTATGCGGTTCATGCGACGCCTCGTCCGCGGCCACTTCAATCGGCGCTGGGACATCCACGAGCGCGGCCAGGGCAATGTTCCCGAGTCCGGGCCGGTGATCCTCGCCAGCAATCACATCGGTTGGCTCGACGGCCCGCTGTTGTTCGCCATTTCTCCGCGGCCCGCTCATGCGCTGGTCAAGGAGGAGGAGTTCCACGGTCGTACGGGTCGGCTGCTGAATTTCGTCGGCCAGATCAAGGTGAGCCGAGGCCGCAACGACACCGGCGCGTTGCGGCGTGCCGAGGCTGTCCTCGCGGCGGGTCAGGTGGTGACGATCTACCCGGAGGGTCAGCGCGGAAGCGGCGAGTTCGAGCGGTTCAAGGGCGGGGTGTCGTGGTTGGCGCTGGTCAGCGGAGCGCCAGTTGTCCCGGTGGCCATCTTCGGCACCCGGCAACCGGGCGAGCCGGCCGAGACTCGCGCGCCCAAGGGCGCCCGACTGGATGTGGTGTACGGACGGCCGATCCAGTTCCCGATGCGAGGTTGGCCGCGTGATCGTGGGATGATTGAAGACGCCGGTGAGCAGATCCATGACCACCTGCGAGCCCACATACTCTGGTCCAAGAACGTGTTGAAGCGCGAGCTGCCCGGACCCCTTCCGAGAGGCTCATCCGATGGCTGAGGCCGTTCCTGTCCTTGCCGTGATCGGTCGACCCAACGTCGGCAAGTCCACTCTGGTCAACCGCATCATCGGTCGGCGCGAGGCGGTCGTCGAAGACGTACCAGGCGTCACCCGCGACCGGGTCTACTACGACGCGGTCTGGAACGGTCGCGCGTTCACCGTCGTCGACACCGGCGGCTGGGACCCGGACGCCCGCGGGCTCGCCGAACGCATTGCGGCACAGGCGGAGATCGCGATCCAGGTCGCCGACGCCGTCCTGTTCGTCGTCGACGCCACGGTCGGCATCACCGACGTCGATGAAAAGGTCGTACGCATCCTTCGTGCCGCCAAGAAGCCGGTCGTGCTCGCCGCCAACAAGGTCGACGACCAGCGCACCGAGGCGGAGGCCGCAGGCCTGTGGAACCTCGGACTCGGCGAGCCGTACGCCGTGTCTGCTCTGCACGGCCGGGGGAGCGGCGACATGCTCGATGCCATCCTCGAGGCCCTGCCGGAGACGCCGCCTGAGGACTTCGACGCGCCAGAGGGTCCGCGCCGGGTGGCGATCGTCGGCAAGCCCAATGTCGGCAAGTCCAGCCTGCTCAATCGGCTTGCCGGCGAGGAGCGGGTCGTCGTCGACGACGCCTCCGGTACGACGGTCGACCCGGTCGACGAGCTCGTCACGCTCGGCGACCGCACCTGGAACTTCATCGACACCGCCGGTATCCGACGGCGCGTACGTGATGCGTCCGGCCACGAGTACTACGCGAGCTTGCGTACGAGCTCGGCGATCGATCGCGCGGAGGTGGCCGTCGTGATCATCGACGGCAGCCAGCCCCTGACCGAGCAGGACACCCGCATCATCAGCTCGGTGGCCGATGCCGGCCGCGCGCTGATCATCGCGTTCAACAAGTGGGACCTCGTCGACGACGAGCGTCGCTACTATCTCGAGCGCGAGATCGAGCGCGAGCTCGTGCAGGTGCCATGGGCTCCGACGATCAACATCACTGCGCGTACGGGCTGGCACGTCGATCGCCTCGTACGTGCTCTCGATGCCGCGCTCGAAGGGTGGGAGACGCGAGTGACGACGGGGGCACTCAACTCCTTCCTCGGCCGCCTCGTCGCTGAACATCCGCACCCGGTGCGCGGCGGGAAGCAACCCAAGATCATGTTCGGCACACAGGCGACGACCTCGCCGCCGACGTTCATCCTGTTCACCTCCGGAAAGCTCGAGGCGTCGTACATGAGGTTCATCGAGCGACGGTTGCGGGAGACGTTCGGCTTCGTCGGTACGCCGATCCACATCCAGCAACGGCCACGCAAGAAGCGCGAACGCAACTGATCGTGGCGTCGAGTGCCGCGTGACTCGGACGCGTTGCGCTGCGGTAAGGTGGCCGCTGGTATTCGGGCTGTAGCGCAGCTTGGTAGCGCACCTGACTGGGGGTCAGGGGGTCGCAGGTTCAAATCCTGTCAGCCCGACCGATGATTCATTGAAATGCCGGCACTTTCTCGCGAGACAAGTGCCGGCATCTCTATGTGGTGGCCTGCTCAGGTTGCGGGCAGATCGTAGTCGAGCTCGACGTGATGAGTGTCGTCAACGGTGAGCCTGACCGTGCCGGTCAGTCCGACCAGTGCGCCTGTGCCCGAACCGGGGAGCACCTCGTACGTGATGCCCTGCTGGCCGCCGAGCATGGTGCCGAACTGTTGCAACGCGAAGCTGCCCTCTCGGCCGTTGAGTACGCCGACGAACACCTCGATCGCCACGTATCCGGCCGCGCCGGCCTGCGGGTCTCCCGCGGAGAGCATGATTCCGCTGCTGTTTCCGGAGAGGTCTCCCTGCCATTGCTTGCTCAGGTCGAACCGGCCCACACCGTCGAGCTCGGTCTCGGCCGGGGTCATCTGGATCTCGAACGTGGCAGCTGCAGTCGTCATGCCGACAGACTCCCACCCGGCGCCGACACTTGTGCGGTCAGAGGTACGTGAGGTCGAGCTCGAGCCAGCGAGCCAGGTCGTCCAGCTCCGTACGCACGCCTTCGGCGATATCGGGGGAGAACGGTGCGTCTTCGTGTATGGCGCTGACGACGAGCTCTCCCCGGGTGTGCTCGGCCTTGGCGTCGACCTTGCCGACCAAGCGATCGCCGTGCAGGATCGGCAACGCGTAATAGCCCCAGCGGCGCTTGGCCTTCGGTTTGTACATCTCGAGGGTGTAGTCGAACTCGAAGAGCTCCTGCATGCGCTTGCGGTCACGGATGAGCCCGTCGAACGGCGACAGCAACGCAGTGCGTGGGGCGAACGGTCGACCTATCGCTCCGGGGTCGACGCGATAGGTGCCCTTCACGCCCTCGATCGTGGCGGCCTCGCCCGCGTCTCCCACCCGCGTGGTCTCGGCCGGCAGATCCGGGGTCTTGTCCGGCACCAGGCCCTCGGCGCGCAGCCGTCGTTCGGCCAGGATCGTAAGAGCTTCCTCGAGGGGTACGGTCGGGATGTCGGAGTGATAGACGCGCTCGGCCAGGTCCCAGACCCGATCACGTCCACGCCGTGACGACATCGCGATCTCACCGCGCAGCATCATGCACTCGAGCATCATCATCACATTGCGGTTGTTGTTCCAGCCGCTCGAGGACCACGGCACCACGCTGGTGTCGGGGATCTCGCGGGCAGTTTTGGCGCCCTCGACCTCCAGCAGCTCGAGAATGTCCTCGCGGAACTCCTGATTGACCTCGAGCCAACGCTCGGTCGACTCATAGCGAGGCGGGGCCGCCATGCTCGCCCGGAACAATGCCAGGTCCTCCATCGGCCGAATCATCAAGCTCAGCTCGAAGAGCGATCCCTCGTCCTCGACAGCGGATCGCAGGTCCTCGGGGTCGTACGAATCTCCGAGTCGGCTCCACAGCACCAGGTCGGCGGTCGGCGCCACGGCAGCGGTTGGCTCGACCTGCACAAACGCCAGCTGGCGCACGATCTCGACCAAGTTGGTCGGCCGGGACGCATCCAACAGCTGGGCCTGGACGGCGATCCGACGAGCCTCCTCGCGAGACAGGTGAATGGCCACTGTATGAGCATATGATGTGCGGCAGAGGTACAGTGTGACTGCCTGTCACACGCTAGGGACTGAGGACTTCATCGTGAATCGACTGCCTGGCGTGGTTCTCGCGCTCGTACTGACCGCGGGCGGACTGCTCGCAGTCCTGTCCTCTCCGGCGACGGCCGCCAGCACGGCCACCGTGCACGGCAAGGTGACGACCGGGGGCGTGGCCGTCAAGGGCCTGAAGGTCGAGCTGCTGCTGAATCCTGACGACGATCCTGACTCCCCATTGGACAATTCCACGTTCGTTCCCATCAGGTCCGACAACACCAACACTGACGGCACCTATACGTTCAGTGGGCTGACGGTGCATGACGGCACGAACTACGGTCTGCGAATCTCCGACCCCAAGGGTTGGCACGCGACGACCTACTTCCACGTCGGCCTCAGGGCGGGACACTCCAGCAGGTTCGACGAAAGCGTGCTGGCGGCTGGGAAGGTCGTGGGCAACGTTGCTCGGGCTGACGGGGCATCGGCCACGGAAATCAGGGCACAAATTCAGGATGGCCCGAGCATCAGCGACGATGATTCGATCGTCGTTCCCGCCGAGGGCGGGTCGGTCGCTGCTGATGGTTCGTTCGAGTTCCGAGGGGTGGTTCCCACCGGCGTCGCGCCGGGCGACAAATACGTCATCAAGTTCGTCGATGGCTCGGGGAAGTACCTCGCTCAGTGCTATCAGGGTGCTGTACTCACGACTTTGGACCTCTGGTGCGGCGCCCCCTCGGTCACCGCAGTCCGGGTCACGGTGCAGGCCGGCCAGACCACGACCTTGGAGGACGAGACGCTGAGCCACCTGGCCGCCCACATCAACGGCACCGTCGTCGACACGTTCGGCCACCCGCTCAAGGGCATGGTCGCCACGGCCATCCCGGTTGTTGGTGACAGCTCGAGCACCGCCCTGGTGCGATCGACCGGCCGGTTCTCAGTCGGTGGGCTCCCCGCCGGCCAATACAAGCTCTCGGTCGCCGATCCCGCCAAAGTCTGGGCGGGCCAGTGGTATGACAACACCACCAAGGCCTCCGCCCACATCTTCGACCTCGCCGACGGTCAGACAGCGAGCGGACTCGTCGTCAAGCTCAAGTCCCGATCGACACTGGTCGCGAAGGCAACCCCCGGCGTCGGTTCGGTGAAGTTCGCGGTGTCGGTCACTCGGAAGGCCTCGGGCTCGAGGCCGAGCGGGACTGTCACGGTGAGCGGAGGCGGAGCATCGAAAACGATCACACTGGTGGACGGCCAAGCGTCCGTGAAGCTCAGTGGCATACCTGCGGGAAAGCAGAACTTCACCGTCACGTACTCGGGCGCCGGAAGCACGGCCCCGAGCGACGTCACGGTCTACGCCACCGTGAAGTAGCCTCTCCCGCGACAAGGGAGGTTCCATGACGCTCAACGCCGTCGCGGTGTTCTGTGGGTCGAGCTTCGGCAACGATCCGACGTACGCCGAAGCTGCCCGACTGACCGGGCGCACGCTCGCCGAGCGCGGCATCGCCGTCGTCTACGGCGGTGGCCACGTCGGGCTGATGGGAGCCGTCGCCGATGCGGCTCTCGAAGCCGGTGGCAAGGTCATCGGGGTGATACCGAAGCAGCTCGATGACCGCGAGCTCGCCCACCACGGGCTCACCGAGCTGCACGTCGTCGAATCGATGCACGAGCGCAAGGCGATGATGGCGGAGCTGTCCGAGGCGTTCATCGCCCTCCCAGGTGGCGCCGGCACGCTCGAGGAGATCGCCGAGCAGTGGACCTGGGCCCAGCTGACGATCCACTCCAAGCCCTGTGGGTTCCTCGACGTCGGGGGCTTCTGGTCGCCGATGCGGCAGATGCTCGACGGCATGGTGTCGGCTGGCTTCGTACGGGCCGAGCAGTCCGGGATCGTGTCGTTCTCAGCCGACCTCGACGAGCTTCTGGGGATGCTCGAGACCCCTGGTCCCTGGACCGACAAGTGGGGCGCGGAGACACCGGAGCCCTGATCTCAGCGTCCTCGCAAGCGATCCAGCGCCCGACGGTCTCGCTTCGTCGGCCGACCTGCGCCACGGTCGCGGCGCGGCATGTATGCGGTCTCCTCCTTGGGCGGCGGCGGGGGAGTGTGGTCGACATAGCAGGTGACCGCGATCGCGGCGCCAACCCGCTTGACGATGATGCGACTCACCACCACGATGCGCAGACCACTGTCGGTGAGCGCCTCGACCCGGTCGCCGACGTGCACGAGCTGTGCGGGCTTCACCTTGACGTCGTTGACGCTCACGTGTCCGGCCTTGCACGCCGCCGACGCGGCGGAGCGCGTCTTGTAGAGACGCACCGACGACGTCCAGACATCGGCGCGGGCGG
>JAWWPE010000073.1:0-4281 GCA_033850895.1 Nocardioidaceae bacterium
TGACCCTCGCCGCCGGCATGGACGCACGCGGCTACGGCCGATCCGGGACAGCGACCCCCCGCGAGCGCCGGGTGACGGGCACGCTGATGTTGACCGGTCTGATCGGGCTGTGCGTCGGCACCTACGGATTCCTCGACTCGACCGCACCGCGCGTCCTCGCCTGGCCGATGCTGGCCGCCGGAGTCGTACTCGCGGTGCTCGGTTTCGTCGTCGCGGGTCGCCGGGTGGAGCGCACCCGCTATCGCCCGGATCGCTGGCGTACCGGTGAGCTGATCGCGGTCGCGTCGGGACTCGCCGTCGCGGTGCTGATCTACGTCGTCGCCGGCAAGTCGCCGCAAGTCATCGACCCGTCGCTCAGCTCCGCCCCGCCGTTGTCGGCTCTCGCGTTGATCGCTGTCATGATCGGGGTGGCGCCGGCGTTGCTGACGCCGCAGCCCGTGCTGGAGCTGACAGCACCGGTCGACACAGCATCGGACAACCCAGCATCGGACAACCCAGCATCGGACAACCCAGTGGAGGTGCGGCGATGATCGAGCTTCGCGGGGTCAGCTTTCGCTACGCGGGCGCATCTCAGCCCGCTCTCTCCGACGTCAATCTCGTGCTTCCCGAGGGTGAGCTGGTGCTGGTCGCCGGCCGGACCGGATCGGGCAAGTCGACGCTGCTCGGAGCGATCAACGGCTTGGTGCCGCACTTCACCGGCGGGGTCTTCGATGGCGAGGTGCTGCTCGAGGGCCGAAGCATCCGGGGCCGCGCTCCCCGAGAGCTCGCGGACCTCGTGGGTTATGTCGGGCAGGACCCGCTGGCCGGATTCGTCAGCGACGTGGTCGAGGACGAGCTCGCCTATGGCATGGAACAGCTCGGCCTCGACGCGCAGACCATGCGGCGGCGGGTCGAGGAGACGCTCGACCTGCTCGGCATCGCGGCGCTGCGGTCCCGCCCACTTCGTACGCTCTCGGGTGGCCAGCAGCAACGCGTCGCGATCGGCGCCGTCCTGACGATGCACCCTCGCATCCTGGTGCTCGACGAGCCGACCTCGGCGCTCGATCCGACCGCTGCAGAGGAGGTGCTGGCCGCCCTCGCCCGGCTGGTCGACGACCTCGGCCTCACCGTCGTGCTGGCCGAGCACCGGATGGAGCGCGTCATACCGTTCGCCGACCGGCTGGTGCTGGTCGATCGCGGTGTCGTACGCGACGGGCCGCCGGCAGACCTGTTGCAGGATTCCACCGTCGCGCCGCCGGTGATCGAGCTGGGACGCCTGGCCGGCTGGTCGCCGTTGCCGCTTTCCGTACGCGAGGCTCGCCGCCAACTCGGCTCGCTCGGCGACCTGGCGCGACCGGTCACAGTCGCGGCGACCGTCCGCGAGCCGCTCCTGCTCGCCCACGGCATCTCGGTGACGTACGGCTCGGTGGTGGCCGTTCGCGGTGTCGATCTGCAGGTCTCGGCGGGGCAGGTCGTCGCCCTGATGGGCCGCAACGGGTCGGGCAAGTCCTCCCTGCTCTGGGCGCTGCAGGGCACCGGCAGGCGTCAGGCGGGTACGGCCTCGGTGGACGGCGTCGACCCGATCGAGGTGTCGAGCTCGAAGGCACGAGCCCTGGTCGGCCTGGTGCCGCAGACCGCGAGCGACCTGCTCTATCTCGAGACGGTCGATCAGGAGTGCGCGGCGGCGGATCAGCAGTCCGGGGCCGCTGACGGCTCGTGCCGGGCCATCCTCGACCGGCTGGCGCCGGGGATCGACGGGTCTGCGCACCCGCGAGACCTGTCGGAGGGGCAGCGGTTGTCGCTGGTGCTCGCGATCGTGCTGGCAGCTCGCCCGCGCGTGGTGGCGCTGGACGAGCCGACCCGTGGACTCGACTACACCGCCAAGGCCGCCCTCGCGGTGATCCTCCGCGATCTTGCCGCCACCGGCCACGGCGTGCTGTTGGCGACTCACGACGTCGAGTTCGTCGCCGTGGTGGCCGACGAGGTGGTCGTGATGGCCACCGGCGAAGTCGTCTCGGCCGGCCCGACGGCGCGGGTGCTCGCCGAGTCGCCGGCATTCGCCCCGCAGGTCTCCAAGATCCTCGGCGATGGCTGGCTGACGGTTGATCAAGTTGCGGCGGCGCTGTCGTGAGCAGTCATACCTCCGCGCTCGTACTGGGTCGCCGTTCGATCGCGGTGCTGGTCGTGGCCTCGGTGGCCGGCCTGCTGATGTTCGCCTGGCCGCTGTTCCTGCACCCCGCGCCCGACACCACCCGAGTCGATCCGCCTTTCTTCTTCCTGATTCTCTTGCCGCTGGTCGTCGCGGTCGTCGTCGCCGAGCTCACCGAGGGCGGTATGGACTCGAAAGCTCTGGCGATGCTCGGCGTGCTGACCGCGATCAATGCCGCGATGCGGGGGCTCGGGGCCGGCACGGCGGGGGTGGAGCTGGTGTTCTTCCTGCTGATCCTGGCCGGCCGGGTGTTCGGCGCCGGCTTCGGCTTCGTGCTGGGATGCACCTCGCTGTTCGCGTCCGCCCTGGTCACGTCCGGGGTCGGTCCGTGGATGCCATTCCAGATGCTGGCTTCCGCGTGGATCGGCTTGGGTGCCGGGCTGTTGCCGCGGAGAGTCACCGGCCGGGCCGAGATCGCGATGCTGGTCGTCTACGGGATCGTCTGCGCGTACGTCTTCGGGCTGCTGATGAATCTCTCGTCGTGGCCGTTCATCCTCGGCATCGAGGTGCCGGGCCACACGGGTGGGCTGTCGTTCGTACCGGGAGACTCACTGCTCGACAACCTGCACCGGTTCGGCGTCTACACGCTGCTGACCTCGACCGGCGGCTGGGACACCGGCCGTGCGATCACCAACTCAGTCGCGATCGTGGTGCTCGGTCCGGCGATCCTGGCGACGTTGCGCCGGGCCGCGCGGAGGGCGTCGTACGGTCCGGTGGTGGTCGCCAACCCCACGACTCCGACAGTGGTGCCATGACCGAGCCCGTCACCGTCTCGATCACGCGGCACGTCGACCCGTCGCAGGAAGACCAGATGCTGGCGTGGCTTCGCGCTGGGTTCGAGCTGGCTGAACGGTTCGATGGCTTCCTGGGTTCTGGGTGGGTACGCCCGGCGCCCCACTCGACTGAGTGGCATGTGCTCTACCGGTTCGCCTCGCAGTCTGCGCTCGAGGCGTGGGAGCTGTCACCGCAGCGTCGCTGGTGGCTCGACTCGGCTCAAGGGCTGGTCGCCGAGGCGTCGCGCGAGCACCGGACCGGCATCGAAGGCTGGTTCGACGAGCCGTCCAGCGTCGACGTCCAGGACCTGCGCGCCACACCCAGGCCGCCACAGCGCTGGAAGCAGATGTGCTCGATCTTCATCGTGTTCTTCCCGTTGAGCGTGCTGGCCAACTACCTCGCCAAGGACTTCGCGGCGGACTGGTGGCTGCCCCTGCGGGTGCTCGCCACCGTCGGCGTGATGACGCCGATCATGACTTATCTCGCACTTCCTTGGGTGACCCGGCTCTTGCACGGTTGGCTCCACGCCCCGCCGCGGTCCTGATGGGATCGCTACTCGTCGCGGGCACCACTTCGGACGCCGGCAAGAGCATCGTCACCACCGGACTGTGTCGAGCCTTCGCCCGTCGCGGCATCAAGGTCGCGCCGTTCAAGGCACAGAACATGTCGAACAACTCGATGGTCTGCACGGGTCCGGACGGGGCTGGTGCCGAGATCGGTCGGGCCCAGTGGATCCAGGCGCTGGCGGCGCGGGCGATCCCGGAAGCGGCGATGAATCCGGTCCTGCTCAAGCCCGGGGGAGACCGGCAGAGCCACGTCGTCGTGATGGGTCAGCCCGCAGGCGAGATCTCGTCGGCCGAGTTCATCGGCGGACGTACGCATCTGGCTGCGGCGGCCCATGAGGCGTACGACGACCTGGCCTCACGATTCGATCTCGTGATCGCCGAGGGCGCCGGCAGCCCCACGGAGATCAACCTGCGCGCCGATGACTACGTCAACATGGGCCTTGCTCGGCACGCCGACATGCCGACCGTCGTGGTCGGCGACATCGACCGCGGCGGGGTGTTCGCGGCGATGTACGGCACAGTTGCGCTGCTGTCGCCGGAGGACCAGCGCCTGGTCGCCGGGTTCGTGATCAACAAGTTCCGCGGCGATGAGACGTTGTTGAAGCCGGGGCTCGACCAGATCGAGGAGCTCACCGGGCGCCGGGTCTTCGGCACGCTCCCGTGGAGTCCCAACCTGTGGCTCGACTCGGAGGACGCGCTGGATCTCGAGGGCCGGCGCGCGGATGACCGCACCGGCCCGGCACTGCGAGTCGT
>JAWWPE010000081.1:0-12316 GCA_033850895.1 Nocardioidaceae bacterium
GAGCGCGAGCTCATGCTGATCAAGGTCAAGACCGATCCGCAGACCCGCGGGCAGGTGCTTGAGACGGTGAACCTGTTTCGCGCCAAGGTGGTCGACGTCGCCACCGACGCAGTCACGATCGAGGCCACCGGCGACGCCGGCAAGCTCACCGCAATGCTCAACGTCCTGGAGCCGTTCGGCATCCGGGAGATCGCCCAGTCGGGGCGCGTGGCGATCGGCCGCGGATCCCGCTCCATCACCGACCGCACCCTGCGCGCCGTTCCCGGTACGCAGGCCGGTTGATCATCACTTCCAAGCACACTTCAAGGAGATCACCCCGTGGCTGAACTGTTTTACGACGACAACGCAGACCTGAGCATCATCCAGGGCCGACACGTGGCGGTCATCGGCTACGGCAGCCAGGGGCACGCGCACGCCCTGAACCTCCGTGATTCTGGGGTCGACGTGCGCGTCGGTCTGGCCGAGGGCTCCAAGAGCAAGGCGAAGGCGGAAGCGGAAGGCCTGCGGGTGCTGTCGGTCGAGGACGCGGTCGAGGAGGCCGACGTCATCGTCGTGCTCGCCCCCGACCAGTTCCAGCGGCACATCTACGCCGAGTCGATCGAGGCCAATCTGGTCGCGGGCGACGCCCTGGTGTTCGGCCACGGCTTCAACATCCGGTTCGGCTACATCAAGGCCCCCGAGGGCGTCGACGTCATGCTGGTCGCCCACAAGGCGCCGGGCCACACCGTGCGACGTGAGTTCGTCGCGGGTCGCGGCATCCCCGACATCATCGCCGTCGAGCAGGACGCCACCGGCAAGGCCTGGGACATCGCGTTGTCCTACGCCAAGGCCATCGGAGGCACGCGCGCCGGCGTCATCAAGACGACGTTCACCGAGGAGACCGAGACCGATCTGTTCGGCGAGCAGGCCGTGCTCTGTGGTGGCGTCTCCCACCTCGTGCAGGCTGGGTTCGAGACCCTGACCGAGGCGGGCTATCAGCCCGAGATCGCGTACTTCGAGGTGTTGCACGAGCTCAAGCTGATCGTCGACCTGATGTGGGAGGGCGGCATCGCCAAGCAGCGCTGGAGCGTCTCCGACACCGCCGAGTACGGCGACTACGTGTCGGGTCCCCGCATCATCGACGCGTCGGTCAAGGAGCGGATGAAGTCGGTTCTCGACGAGATCCAGGACGGCACGTTCGCGAAGCGATTCATCGCCGACCAGGACGCCGGCGCTCCGGAATTCCTCGCCCTGCGCGAGAAGGAAGCCGGTCACTCGATCGAGGCCACCGGCAAGGTCCTGCGTTCGCACTTCTCCTGGAAGCAGGCTGACAAGGACTACGTGGACGGCCAGGCAGCTCGCTAGTCTCCGGTTCCACCCGAGGAGGGGCGTCGCACCGAGAGGTGTGGCGCCCCTTCGGCGTCTATCGTGTCCGACTCCGCTTCTCAACCTACCGGTCAGCGCGTATGCCCGGCATCGGCGACGTACGGGTTGGCAGGCTCGGACCGTCAGGCTCCAGCCGGCAGATTTCCTGAGCTCGTGGCCATACTTGGCCCAGGGACGATAGGATCTGGCAACAAGGCCCAGACGCGAGGCCGCCAAACACCCGGGGGTCCCGCATGGCAGAGGGAATCGTCGACAGGTCGCGCCGCCTTCCACCTGAGTTGGCCCTCCTGCGCATCACGAATGCCCGCCACCGACTGCCGGCGGTGCTCGGGACGGGGCTTCTCGTCATGCTGGCGCTCGGCGTCATGATCGGCGGCGGCATCTTCTCGCTGGCCGGCACACAGGCAGCGACGATGGCTGGTCCGGCCGTCATCGCCTCGTTCGTCATCGCGGCCGTCGTGAGCCTCCTCGCCGCCCTGTCGTACGCCGAGCTGTCGTCGACGCTGCCCACGGCAGGCAGTGTGTACACGTTCGCGTACGTCGCGTTCGGCGAGCTGTGGGCATGGATCGTCGGCTGGGCCCTTGTGCTCGAGCTCGTCGTGGCAGCCGCTGTGGTGTCGCGCATCTGGGCGTCCTACTTCACCGCGACCCTCGACGGGTTCAACATCGGCATACCGGAGTTCCTCGCCAAGCACTCGCAGGTGGGTGAGGGAACCGGTTGGATCGCAGCTGCGCTCGTCATCGTCCTGATGCTCCTGGTGATGACCGGCGCCAAGCTCACGGGCCGAGTCCTCGCGATGATTGTCGCGGCAAAGCTCGTGGCGGTCACGCTGGTGATCGCGGTGGGAGCGACCCACGTCAAGACGGCCAACTACTCGCCGTTCATCCCGAAGTCGCGGGTCGGTGATGGCGGATCGTCCACGGTCCTCCAGACGCTCATCGGCACGAGCGATGCGTTCGGGATCGCCGGGATCTTCACGGCTGCAGGTGCGATCGTGTTTGCGTTCATCGGCTTCGACCTCATCGCGACCGCCGCAGAGGATGCGAAGGATCCGCGCCATTCGATCCCGCGGGCGATGCTCGCCTCGATCGCGATCGTCACGATCCTCTATGTAGCGATGGCCACCGTGCTGGTCGGACTGCGGCCGTACGGTGAGCTCAACACCGCGGCGCCTGTGTCCGACGCACTGCGCGCTGCCGGTTCACCGGGTTGGAGCGCCAATGTCATCAACGTCGGCGCGCTGTTCGGGCTGACAACGGTCGTGCTGGTCGTGCTGATCGCCCAGAGCCGGGTGCTGTTCGCCATGGGACGCGATGGCCTGCTCCCGAAGGGGCTGGCCAAGGTTGGCTCGGGGTCGGCACCGTCGCGTGCCGCAGTGCTTGCCGGTCTCGCGGCGGCTGTGCTCGCGCTTGACCCCGGCACGGTGAAGCGCGCAGATCTCCTCGTCCTCGGCACTCTGTTCGCCTTCGCCTTCTGCGCCGTCGGAGTCATTCGGTTACGGAAGTCGCAGCCAGATCTTGAGCGCGGTTTCCGGGTTCCCCTCGTTCCGCTCGTGCCGATCCTGTCGCTGCTCGCGACGATCTGGCTGTCGTTCAATCTGTCCTGGTCGACCTGGCGCGACTTTGCCATCTGGATGGTGCTCGGACTGGTGGTCTATGGCACCTACGGACGACGCCACAGCGTGCTGGGCAATCGCGGCGACGACCTGACACCGCCAGATCCGCCTGAGCCACCGGTCGAGCCGGCCGTACGCGCGCCGCGACCGCCGGGCGCGCATCGTGCCGCTCCCGGTGGCGGCCGATGACGTTCGCGGATGCGCTGACCGGTGGGGCAACGTACGCCGAGCTGATCATCATCGATCCGGCACGCGCTAGGCGATGAGCTCGAGGACGTCGGTGCGATCGCGATTCGGATCCCGCGTGGTGTCGCTGACGACATCGTCGTAGGCGAGACGCAGTCGGCGAACGGCTTCGGTCAGCGTCTCGTGGGACTGCGTGTAGGGCAGACGGAGATGACGTTCGCCGGCCGAGGTGGCGTGCGTGACGAAGCGAGGGCCCGGCGTCAGCAGAAGGCCGTGACGGCTCGCTGCGGTGGTGAGCCGGGACGACATCCGCCCCGGGAGGGTGACCCACAGGTTCAGGCCGCCGGGCGGGCACGGTGCCTTGATGTCGGGAAGCTCCCGTGCGAGCTCGGCGAGCAGGTGGTCTCGCGCTTCGCGGAGCCGTGCTCGACCGGCCGCCGCGGTCTGGCCGCCGTCGGCCAGGAGCTCGGCGAAGACCAGCTGGTCGAACGCCGAGGAGCCGAGGTCGTCCATCATGCGTGCCTGGATGATCGGCATGACAGCCGCCTTGGGCGCACGGATCCAGCCCACGCGCAGGCCGCCCCAGAACGCCTTCGAAGACGATCCGATCAGCAGTGCGCGGGTGCTGTAGTGCGCGAAGACCGGGGGCAGATCGATGCCGTCGAGGTTCATCTCGCGCAGCGACTCGTCGACGACGGGAACGACGTCGTGGCGCCGCATCTCGTGCGCCCACGCTCCGCGTTCCTCGTCGGTCATCACGAGGCCAGTCGGATTGTGGAAGTCGGGGACGAGGTATGCCGCGCGATGCGGCGAGCCATCGAGGGCGGCGCGAAGGGCAGTGGGATTCCACGGGGTGTCGCCGATGGGCAGGGGAGTCAGTCGCCCGCCGGCCGCGGCGAACGACTCGTGAGCGTGCGGATAGCTGAGGCCTTCGACGACCACCCGCTGTCCCGGATCGAGAAGGGTCCGAGCCAGCAGCGACACCGCGCCCATCGCCCCCGCCGTCACGATGATCTGGTCGGGATCGGTCGGCAGACCGCGCTCGCTGTAGCGCTGCGCGAGGGCTTCGCGCAGCGCCGGCAAGCCGTCCGGAAGATAGCCCGTCGTGGCCAGCAGACCCGGGAGCTTCGCGGCTGCGGACTCGAAGGCGCGAGACAACCCGGGCGGACCGACCGGGGCCGAGTACGTCAGTGCGATCGTGTCGGCGTCGTCCGGAGTCATGATCAGGCTGCTGGCGTTGGAGGCGGTCATGGGGACGCTGACGACGCTGCCCGATCCCTGCCGCGACAGCAGCATGCCGGAATCGCGCAGCTCGGCGTAGGCGCGGCTGGTCGTCGTGCGGCTGATGCCCATGACGGTTGCGAGCTCGCGCTCTGACGGCAATCGCGTCCCGTCGACGACGCGGCCGTCGAACGCCAGCAGACGGATACGGTCTGCGATGTCGCGATAAGCAGGTCCGGAGAAGTCCTTTGGCCCAAGGAGCTTGGCGAGCGCTGCAGCGGAAAGCGAGGTGGTCACGATGCCACTGTTCCACAATTGGCTATTTAATACGAGGCCAATTACGGTCAATCATGGAGTATGACCCCGATCATTCTCGTCGTTTTCGCCATCGCAGTCGTAGTGGCGACTGTTCAGCTCGTCGGCGTGCTCCGAGGCGACGGTTACGGGCACAACCCGCCTCCGCGCAGCCACCGGGGCGAGGAGTCGCTGACCCAGCACGAGCGGGTGCGTAGGCTCGCCCGATGATCCGGCTGCCCGAACGCCTCGTCCGCCTGCTCGCCGGTTTGTTCCTCTATGGGTTCACCATGGCGATGATGGTCGAGTCCACGCTCGGCCTCGATCCGTGGGACGTGTTCCACCAGGGTCTCGCCAGCCACGTGCCGCTGACATTCGGTCAGGTGGTGATCGTGGTGGGTGCAGTCGTGTTGCTGCTCTGGATACCGTTGCGGCAGCTGCCGGGCATCGGCACGGTGCTCAACGTCATCGTGATCGGATTGGCCGCCGACTTCGGCATCGGCCTGATCCATCGGCCACACGATCTGTGGCTCCGGGTGCTGTTGCTGATCGGTGGCATCGTCGGCAATGCCCTGGCCGGCGCGCTCTACATCGGCGCCCAGCTGGGTCCTGGACCACGCGACGGCCTGTGGCTCGGTCTGGTGCGACGCACGGGCCTGAGCGTGCGGCTCTGGCGCACCACGATCGAGGTGACCGTACTGGTCATCGGCTTCCTGCTCGGCGGGACGGTCGGTCTCGGCACGGTGCTGTACGCGGTGCTGATCGGACCGTTGGTGCAGGTGTTCCTGCCGCTGGCGACTGTCGATCTCCCTGATCGCGCCCCCCGAGAAAACCCAGGTGCCCCTGATCCGCTCGCTACCGTGGAGACATGAGCGACTGCGTGATCTGTCGCGGTGTTGACGGCGATGCCGAGATGCTCCGCCAAGAGGTCTGGTCGGACGACCTCTGGCGGCTGACCACTGCGCTGGTCGGTGAGGTCGCGGGCTTCTCCTACCTCGAGCCCCGCCGGCACGTCCGATACGTCGATGAGCTCGACGGCCCGGAAGCGGCGACGCTCGGGTCGGTGCTGGCGCGTACGACCGCTGCAATCAAGCAGGCTACGGACGCCGCGCAGGTCTATGTGTACGTCTTCGGCGACTCGATCCCGCACCTCCACCTCCACCTGGCGCCGCACCGCGTGGGCGACCCGCTCAACGGATCGATGATCAAGGGCGAGGTGACCGAGCAGGAGCTCCCTGGTGGCGGTGTGCTCGTGACGAGCGCGGACTATCCACCGTTGCCCGAGCCTGAGCTGCGAGAAGCGGCTGACCGGGTGAGGTCGGCTCTGCGAACGTAAGGGTCAGCGACGAGTGGCGATGATCAGCGAGGCGTCGACGTCGATGAGCATCTCGACGGCGGCGAACCGCTCGTCGGTCAACCAGCGCTCGCGAATCGTGTCGACGCGACCCTCGACGATCGGTGGCCAGAACGCCGACGGTACGAAGTCGTCGAGCACGACGATGCCGCCGGGTTCGAGCAGGTCGGCGAACAGGTCGATGCTTTCCATCACGTCGCGGACGTCGACGAACAACAGTGAGAACGGGGCGTACTGCTCGAGGGTCGACCAGTCGCCGGCGATCACATCGACGTTGTCGACGTGCGCGAAGATCTTCTGGACGTCTTCGGCGAGGGCCGGATCGAGCTCCGCGCTCACGACGCGCGCGTCCTTGGGTGCACCGCTCGACAACCAGGCCGAGCCGACACCGCAGCCCGTGCCGAGCTCGGCGAGTGTGCCGGTGCGTGACGCGGCAAGCGACGCCAGCAAGCGGCCGGTCTCGTTGCGGATCGAGGTGATGAACCCACGCTGCCGAGACAGGTCGAGGGTGCTCGAAACCAGCTCGGGGACCTCGGCAGGGGCACTCACGCTTTCAGTCTGTCATGAGTAAGCAGTGCCCTCATCCGCTCGCGTCCGTCGAGTGAGACGGTCCCTCAGATTCCCCACGCGGCGGTGCCAGCCGTCATACACTGGCCAGATCATGCGGAAGCAGCTCGTAGTAATTGCTGGCCGCGGCAGGTCCTCTTAGGGCCATCCCTGCCGCGGAGTTTCGGCGTTGGCCCGCCGTACCGCCGCAGGGTTCTCGATCATGATCTGATCGCTTCTTGTGAAGTCTCCCCGGACGATCTCCGGACATGTGGCTGGTGGAACGGCGGACCCCGCCGGACCCCGCGCCCGTCCGTTCCGTTCCACCGAAGGAGAAGTTCCATGGAGCCACGTCTCATCGAATGGGGTCCCGCGCACCTGCGCGACGAGCCGACCGCCGTCGAGGTCCAGTTCGACGACCGTCCCGACGACAACTGACCCTGTCCATATTGTGAAACTGCGGTTTCAGATCCTGAGACCGCCCCGCCTAGGATGAACCCATGAGTCGTACGTTTTCCCTTGCCCTGGTGCCCGGCGACGGCATCGGTCCCGAAGTCACGCGCGAGGCGCTGAAGGTCCTTGACCTCGTCGCGGGAGAACACGACATCTCGTTCAGCCCGACCGAGTACGACCTCGGCGCGAAGCGCTGGCATGCGACCGGTGAGGTCCTGCCCGACTCCGTGCTCGAGGAGATCCGCGGCCACGACGCGATCCTGCTCGGAGCGGTGGGAGACCCAAGTGTCCCGTCCGGCACGCTCGAGCGTGGTCTGCTCCTCCGCCTGCGGTTCGAGCTCGACCACTACGTCAACCTCCGCCCCTCCAAGCTCTACCCCGGTGTACCGACCCCGCTCGGCAACCCCGGCGAGATCGACTTCGTCGTCGTGCGTGAAGGCACCGAGGGTCCCTACGTCGGCAATGGCGGCGCGATCCGGGTGGGTACGCCCCAGGAGCTCGCCACCGAGGTCAGCGTCAACACCGCGTTCGGCGTCGAACGGGTCGTGCGCGATGCATTCGCGCGGGCCCAGGCACGACCGCGCAAGAAGCTCACGCTTGTGCACAAGAACAACGTCCTCGTGCACGCCGGCCACCTGTGGACCCGCACGGTCGACGCCGTCGCGGCGGACTTCCCCGACATCGCGGTCGACTACCTGCACGTCGACGCCGCCACGATCTTCCTGGTGACCGACCCGGGACGCTTCGACGTCATCGTCACCGACAATCTGTTCGGCGACATCCTGACCGATCTGGCCGCGGCCGTCACCGGCGGAATCGGCCTCGCGGCGAGCGGCAACATCAACCCCGATCGCACCGCGCCGAGCATGTTCGAGCCCGTGCACGGGTCGGCGCCCGACATCGCCGGTCAGGGCAAGGCCGATCCGACCGCGGCGATCCTGTCCGGTGCACTGTTGCTCGACCACCTCGGTGTTCATGACGCGGCCGCCCAGATCGCGGCCGCCGTCGAGGCCGACATCGCCGAGCGCGGCACGGCATCCCGAACCACCGAGGAGGTGGGAGCGGCCATCTCGTCACGTGTGGCCGGAGGCGTATCGGTCGGTTAACGACCAATTACCCTTCGACCCCGAAAGCAGTATCGTGATTACTATGACGTCCAAGCAGTTCGCGGCGACGTTCGAGCAGAACTCCGCCGCCAAGACCCCCGACCAGCGCGATGCGATCCTCGCCAACCCTGGTTTCGGCAACTACTTCACCGACCACATGTTCCTCGCCGAGTGGACGCCCGCCACCGGCTGGGATGATGCCCGCGTCGTGCCCTACGGGCCGTTGTCGCTCGACCCGGCTACCGCCGTCCTGCACTATGCGCAGGAGATCTTCGAGGGCCTCAAGGCGTACGTCCACGACGACGGTTCGGTGTGGTTGTTCCGTCCCGAGGCCAATGCGGCACGTATGCAGCGCTCCTCGCAACGACTGGCCCTGCCCGAGCTGCCGATCGACTGGTTCCTCGGCTCGATCCAGTCATTGATCGAAGCTGATCGTGCTTGGGTGCCGGCGGGCGGCGAGAAGAGCCTGTACATCCGCCCGTTCATGTTCGCCTCCGAAGTGTTCCTTGGCGTGCGCCCGAGTCAGCACGTGACCTATTCCGTCATCGCCTCGCCAGCCGGCGCCTATTTCGCCGGCGGCGTCCAGGCCGTGTCGATCTGGCTCTCGTCTGAATACTCCCGCGCCGGAGCGGGCGGCACGGGTGCGGCCAAGTGCGGCGGAAACTACGCCTCGAGTCTGCTGCCACAACAAGAAGCCACCGCCCATGGCTGCGCGCAAGTCGCCTTCCTCGACTCCTCCGAGCACCGCTGGGTCGAAGAGCTCGGCGGGATGAACCTCTACTTCGTCCACTCCGACGGCTCGATCGTCACGCCGGAGCTCTCCGGTTCGATCCTCGAAGGCGTCACCCGCGACTCGATCCTCGAGCTGGCCCGCGATCTCGGTCACGAAGTCATCGAGCGCCGCGTCAGCATCGACGAGTGGCGTTCGGGCACCGCAGACGGCACGATCACCGAGGTCTTCGCCTGCGGGACGGCCGCGGTCGTCACTCCGATCGCGTCGCTGAAATGGGATGGCGGCGAGGCGATCTCCGGCGATGGTGAGCCCGGCAAGGTCACCTCGGAGATCCGATCGGCGCTGGTCGACATCCAGTACGGCCGGGCGACTGACCGGCACGGTTGGATGCGTGAAGTAGTTCCAGCGTGAGTACGCAGCAGCGACGTTGGTCACCCGAGCAGGCGACAGACGGCCTACGGGAACCTTCTCGAAAATTGGCTCTGCGCAGGCGTTTTCGCCGAGTCGGATCACTGTACTGGCCGGTACAGTGATCCCGCTCATTTGATGGGCCGTCTGGTGCTCTATCGTCAGGCTGGTGAGGCCCGACGACGTGCTTCACGCACTGGAGGAAGAGCATGTCGGACGCAACCCGTACCGAGCACGATCTGATCGGTGATCGCGAGATCCCGGTCGATGCCTATTGGGGGGTGCACACGCTCCGGGCGATGGAGAACTTCCCGATCACCGGGATCCCGATCGGTATCAGCCCCTTCCTGGTCGAAGCGCTGGCCGCGGTCAAGGAAGCAGCTGCTTCCGCCAATCACGACCTGGGTCTGCTCGATGACGAGCGGTTCGCCGCCATCCGCGGAGCCTGCGAGGAGATCCGCGCCGGTGCGCTGCACGACGAGTTCATCGTCGACGTGATCCAGGGAGGCGCCGGTACGTCGACCAACATGAACGCCAATGAGGTCATCGCCAACCGCGCCCTCGAGCTGACCGGTCGCCAGAAGGGTGACTACGCGTTCATCCACCCCAATGAGCACGTCAACCTCAGTCAGTCCACCAACGACGTGTACCCGACCGCCGTCAAGATCGCGATCATCCTGGCGACGCACGCCCTGCTCGACGCGATGGCGATCCTCGAGGATTCCTTCGCCGCCAAGGCCGACGAGTTCCACGACGTCCTCAAGATGGGCCGCACCCAGCTGCAGGATGCCGTCCCGATGACATTGGGTCAGGAATTCCGCACGTACTCCCTGATGATCGGCGAAGACCGCGCGCGGCTGTCGGAGTCGGTCCTGCTGCTGCACGAGATCAACCTCGGTGCTACGGCGATCGGCACGATGCTCAACGCCCCGAAGGGCTACGTCCCATCGGCCTGCAAGCACCTGTCAGCACTCACCGGGCTGCCGCTGGTCAGCGCCGTCGACCTGATCGAGGCCACGCAGGACTGCGGCGCATTCGTCCAGCACTCCGGCACGCTCAAGCGCATCGCGGTCAAGCTGTCGAAGATCTGCAACGACCTGCGCCTGCTGTCGTCGGGACCGCGGGCCGGCCTCAACGAGATCAACCTGCCCGCCGTGCAGGCCGGATCCAGCATCATGCCGGGCAAGGTCAATCCGGTCATCCCCGAAGTCGTCAACCAGGTGGCGTTCCAGATCATCGGCAATGACGTCACGGTGTCGATGGCCGCCGAGGGCGGGCAGCTGCAGCTCAATGCGTTCGAGCCGGTCATCTGCTATTCGCTGTCCGCCGGGATCTCGCGCCTGCGCGAAGCCGTGCTGGTGCTGGCCACCCGCTGTGTCGACGGGATCACCGCCAACGCCGAGCTGCTGCGCGCAGAGGTGGAGAACTCGATCGGTCTCGTGACGGCGCTCAACCCCTACATCGGGTACGCCGCGGCAACCGATGTCGCGAAGGAGGCGCTCGCCAGCGGCCGCGGAGTTGCTGAGCTCGTGCTCGAACGCGGTCTGCTGCCGCCGGAGAAGCTGGAGGCCATCCTCAGGCCCGAGACCCTGGCCAATCTCGCGCCCAGGGCACGCAAGAGCTGAGCCTCAGAACAACGCCGAGCGAGGGTCGGTGATGATGTCGACGACCAGCGCCGGAGTGATCGGGTCGTAGTCGATCAGCACGTTGACGCCCTCCTCGGTGGGTTCGGGATCGCCACCCTCGTAGCCGGCGGTGATGTCGCTGAGCGTGACCCGGGCCGGACCGACCGGGTCGTGCTCGGGCCACTCGTCGAGGAGTCTGTGCACCAGGCCGACGACGACCATGTCGTAGACCGGGCGTTGGCCCTCGGGGACGCGGCGGACCACGATCTCGGGCAGTCCGACGACATGCAGCCCGTGGGTGTGAATCTCCTCAGGGTTGTCGAGGTCGTACTCGAAGGAGAACCACTCGGCGGCCGGCCGCGGACCGGCATCGGGACCTTCCACGATGCGCGGCGTCTGCAGGTCGATGATCAGTCCGTCGTGGCGTTGCGCCAGCTCGATCGCCTCGCGTCGGGCCTCCTCGGCGGCGAGTCGCGCCGCCCCCGCACCGACCGAGCGTGAGACCAGTCGTTGGTGCGAAAGCTGGGTCATCCGATTGAGGTCGCTCACGCTGCTGCCGCGCAGGCGCAGCAGAGAGCGCTCGGGGAGCGGCACCAGATCGTCGCGGTCGAGCGGCTGGGCGGTCAGCACGACGTACGCGATGGTGAGCATCTCCGGCACGGGGACGGCTCTGGCGCTCATAGATCGCCCAGTCTAGACTGGCTGCCATGCAGATCTTCTCGATCATTATCGACAGGCGTGCCGGGCGCTAGTTATCCGCCCGACACGCTGCCTCCCATTCTCTGGGGGGCATTTTTTGTGGGCGAAGTTGCCCACGACCGATGAGCGAGACGACCGACCGAAGGATTGACCAGTGACCGTAGGACACCAGCCGGTGAGCGACTTTCACGTCTACGACACCACGATGCGCGACGGCGCCCAGCAGGAGGGGCTCAACCTCTCCGTGCAGGACAAGATGCACATCGCCCAGCACCTCGACGACCTGGGCGTCGGCTACATCGAGGGCGGCTGGCCCGGCTCCAATCCCAAGGACACCGAGTTCTTCGCGCTGGCCGCCAAGGAGCTTGACCTCAAGCACGCGACCCTCGCAGCGTTCGGCGCCACTCGAAAGCCTGGTGTCTCCGCGGCCGATGATCCGCAGGTCGCCGCGCTTCGTGAGTCCGGCGCCTCCGTGGTGACCCTGGTGGCCAAGAGCCACGACAAGCACGTCGAGCTGGCCTTGCGCACGACGCTCGAGGAGAACCTCGCGATGGTGCGCGACACCGTGACGCACCTGCGCGAGGAGGGCCAGCGGGTGTTCGTCGACCTCGAGCACTTCTTCGACGGCTATCGCGCCAACCCCGCCTACGCCATGCAGGTGGCTCAGGCCGCCGCAGATGCCGGCGCCGAGGTGGTCATTCTGTGTGACA
>JAWWPE010000130.1:0-4705 GCA_033850895.1 Nocardioidaceae bacterium
CCGCTGAGATTGGTGAACCCGGTCGCGGCGAGTCCGATCACCGCGGTCAGCGCGATGCCGACCAGGGTGCCGAACAGCGCGGACGTGGTGCGGATCGAGATCCCATGGGTCAGGTAGAGCACCACGATCATGATCGCGGTGGCACCGACGACGGTCACGATGACCGGTGACTCTCCGGCGAGAAACGCCGGCAACATGAACTTGGTGAGTGCCAGCAGGGTGATGCCGATGCCGACGATGGCAAACAAGCCGCGCCATCGAGCGATCGCGATCACCACCACCGCGAAGATCATCGCGAGCACGATCAGCGGCACCCCGCGCTGGTAGTCGAGGAACTGGTACGTCGCGGTGCCGCCGGCGGGGGCGAACTTGATCACCGAGATGTCATCCCCGACCTTGATGCCGGCCTTGTAGTGGGTCGGATCGAGCTCGAGCGTCGAGCTGCCGCCCTTGAACTTGATGCCGACATGCGCACAGTCACCCTTGACCGACACCTGCCCGTCCGGACCCTCGCCGCCGTCACTGTGGCAGTTGAACGGCGTCACCTTGGTGACGGTGGCGCTGATCGTGCTGACGCCCTTGCCGCCGTAGGGATTCTTGTCGTGCGGGACCTTGCTGGAGTCGGGCCACAGCACGAACATCGCGGCGATCGCGCAGCCGGCGATGACGACGACGATGGCGGTCAGCACCGCAGCGACTCGGCGCCGGGGCGGACCGTAGTCAGGGGCGGCGTGCGAATGAGAGTGTGCCACGATGAAAGAGTGCCACGCGAAGCCACAGGGCCGGAGAATCTGCCGGGGGCGACCGGCGGGGTCACCCGTGTGGGCCGCACCGTCCGGAGGCCGACCGGGCCGTGGACCCCAGCCGTCCACGAGCTGCTTGCGTACCTGCACGACAACGGGCTGCGAGGCATCCCCGATGTGCATGGAGTGGACGACGACGGCCGCGAGATCCTCGAGTACGTCGAGGGCCGCGGCGTACCCGTCGACCGCGAAGTGGTGCTCGACACCGTGCTGGTGGAGGCGGTGACCTGGCTCCGGGACTTCCACGATCTGGTCGAGGGATTCCGGCCCGAGGGAGTGCGGAGCTGGCGTGGCTCCGGCGAGGTCGAGCTGGCGGCCGACGAGATCATCTGCCACCACGACCCGGGCGCATACAACTGGATCATCCAGAGCGGTCATTTCGTCGCGATGATCGACTGGGACATGGCCGGCCCGGGGCAGCCCCTCGACGACCTCGCATTCCTCGCCTGGACCGCGATCCCGCTCTATCGCGAGACCCCCGTCGACGACGTCGTACGCCGGCTCGACCTGCTGGTCGACGCGTACGGCGAGTGGGGGCCGATGACCGTGCTCGCCGCCGCCGTGTCACGTATGACGACGGCCAGCGATCGCATCGAGGCAGGTCAGGCGCGTAGTGACGAAGGATTCCTCAACCTCGCGAGGGTGGGCGAGCCACAGCGCACCCGCGACCGCGTCGCCGCGTTCCGGACACGCATCCCCGAGATCGAGGCTCGACTGTCCTGAGGGTCAGCCGAAGATCCACCCGTCGACGGTGTCGTTGCGGAACTTCCCGGTCGGGTCCAGGCGCTCGGCGAGCGACCTGAAGTCCGGGATCCGCGGGTAGGCCGCGAGCAGCCGTTCGCGATCGGTCTCGAACACCTTGCCCCAGTGGGGGCGAGCGCCGAGCGGTGCGAGGGCGTCGTCGAGGCCGGGCAGCAGGGCGGTGACCTCGGGGATGTGCTGGCGCCAGGTGAAGTGCAACGCCACGCAGTCGGTGTCATGGCTGGGGCTCAGCCACAGCTCATCGGCGGCGATCGTCCGGATCTCGCTGACGAACAGGTGTGGCTGGATGCGCGGAGCCAGCTCGCGGACGGCGTCGATCGCTTCGAGGGCATGCTCACGAGGCACGAGGTACTCGGTCTGCAGCTCCTCACCGTTGCTCGGCGTGAACCGGAGCTGGAAGTGCGGCAGGCGATCCCACCACGGGCCGGGCACGCCGAGCTGGGCGGTGGTGAACTCGGCGGGTGCGTCGGGCAGTGGGTGCAGCTGTCGGGTTGCCGGAGTCGCGTCGAACAACTCGCCGGGGCGGGCCTCGGCGACCTTCGACTTGAGCCACACCTGGTCGATGTCGGCGCCCCAGTCGGTGAACAGGCTGACGCTGTAGGCGCTGGAGGTGATGGCGTCGATGTTGTCGGCGAGGGCGGCCCAGCTCAGGTGCTCGAAGAGGTCTTGGCGCACCTCGTACGTCGGCACGATGTCCAGGTTCACCCGGGTGACGACTCCGAGGCAGCCGAGGGAGACGACCATCCCGTCGAAGTCGTCGTCGCCACGCTGGGTGGTCAGCGTCGACCCGTCCGCGAGGACGAGCTCGAGGCCTGCGACGGCTCCGGCCAGGCTGCGATTGCCGACCCCGGACCCATGGGTGCCGGTGGCAATGGCCCCGGCGACCGAGATGTGGGGGAGGGACGCGAGGTTCTGCAACGCCCAGCCCGCCCGGTCGAGCTCTTCGACGATCTCGCCGTACCGAACTCCGGCCGGCACCGTGGCCGTACGTGCTGCGGAGTCGATCTCGACCATGCCGGGCAGCCGGGCCACCGAGACCTGGAGGCCTGTCGTGTCGGCGATCCGGTTGAACGAATGACGGCTGCCCAGGGCACGTACGGACAACGCGGAGGCGACGACCTCGGCCAGCTCGTCCACCGACTCGGGCTCGCGCAGGGCGGCCGCCGAGTAGGTGATGTTGCCGGCCCAGTTCGTCGTCATGTGTTCAGTCTGCCGTTGGCGTCACACCTCGATCCGACGGGTCAGGTCGAGATCGTCGAGGAAGCGCTGGTCATGGCTGACGACCAGCAGCGCCCCACGGTATGAACGCAGCGCCTCGACGAGGTGCTGGATGCTCGGGAGGTCGAGGTTGTTGGTCGGCTCGTCGAGCAACAGCAGCTGCGGCGGCGGCTCCGCGAGCAGCAGGCAGGCCAGGGTGGCACGGAGCCGTTCGCCACCCGACAGCGTGGCCGCGACCTGGTCGGCGTCCCGGCCACGGAACAGGAACCTCGCCAACCGCGCGCGACGATCGTTCTCGCTCGCAGCGGGCGCGAACTCGCGTACGTTCTCGACCACCGTCAGTGCCGGGTCGAGCAGGTCCATGCGCTGTGGCAGATAGCGCCACGGCACGGCCACCTGCAAGGTTCCGGACGCTGGAGCCAGCTCGCCGGTGATTGTCCGAAGCAGTGAAGTCTTGCCCGAGCCGTTGGGGCCGACGATGCCGACCCGCTCGGGTCCTCGGATCTCCAGGTCGATCGAGAGGTCACCGTATGCCGGTCGCAGCTCGGCGAGCCGGAGAACCGTGCGACCCGATGGAACCTCGGTCTCCGGCAGGTCAACCCGGATCTCCCGATCGTCGTGGACCAACGCCTCGGCCTCGGCGAGCCGCGCCTCGGCGTCCTCGAGCCGTCCCTCGTGCATACCGCGGAGCTTGCCGGCCGAGACCTGCGCTGCTCGCTTCCGAGCACCCATGACGATCTTGGGTTCGCGCTTCTGCTCCTGCATCTTCTTGCCGTATTGCTGTCGTTTCGACAGCACGGTCTGCGCGTCGATCAGGTCGCGCTTCTGGGCCCGTTGATCGGCCTCGGCGGCGCGCACTCCCCGCGCCGCGGCTTCCTGCTCGACCGCGACGGCCGCCTCGTAGTCATCGAATCCGCCCCCGTACCAGCGCACGGTGGCGGGCGTCCCCGGTCCCGGTCCCCGCCGCAGCGACCCGATGTCGTCCATCGCGTTGAGCAGCTGTCGGTCGTGGCTCACCACCAGCAGGGTGCCCCTCCAGGACGCGACGACGTCGATCAGCCGTTCGCGGGCTGAGCTGTCGAGGTTGTTGGTGGGCTCGTCGAGCAGCAGCACCGCGGGACGGGTGAGCAGGCGGGCGGCGAGCGACAGCAGCACCAGCTCGCCGCCCGACACCGATCCGATCGTGCGGTCGAGGGCGAGATGTCCGAGGCCCAGTCTGGAGAGCTCGGCGTGCGTACGCTCGGCGATGTCCCAGTGATCGCCGACGGCGTCGAAGTCCTCCGGCGACGTCGACCCTGCCTCGATCCGGGCCAGGGCCGCGAGCGTCGGGGCGATGCCGAGCACGTCCGCGACCGTCACACGAGGATCGACGCCGGGGTCCTGCGGGAGGTAGGCGACCTCGCCGTCGAGGGTCACCGAACCGTCTTGCGGGGTGAGCTCGCCCGCGACGAGCCGCAGCAGGGTGGACTTTCCGGTGCCGTTGAGCCCGATCAGGCCGTGGCGTCCGGGACCGACCGCGAGATCGAGCCCGTCGAGGACGACGGTGCCATCGGGCCAGCTGAAATGAAGGTCGTGAAGAGAGAGTGATGCACGCATGAGCGCTCCATGAGGTCGACGGGTGCGCAGGCCGCATGGGGCTGCTGCGCGGGATCGGACCTCAGAGCTTCAACGGACAATGACCTCGTTCTCGGGAATGCGTACGCCACCATCATACGATCTGTGCATGCCCACGATCTACTTCGACACCGACGAGGATGCCGTCGAGCTGATGACGGCGCTCGAGACGGAGGGCTACACGACCAACCTCCAGCGCGAGGCGTTCGCCGGCGAGGACGATTCGGCCGACCACGCGTGGCTCTTGACGGTCGAGCCGTTCGACGACCGCGTCATCGAGATGGTCGACGTGTACGGCGGCTGGATGC
>JAWWPE010000143.1:0-7818 GCA_033850895.1 Nocardioidaceae bacterium
TGTCGAGCTCGAAGTTCCGTCGACTGTGTCGTGACGAATACCTGCACTACATGCGGATCCGCGAGTGGCACGACGTGCATTCGCAGCTGCGGCGCACCGCCAAAGACCTGGGTCTCAAGCCGGGACAGCCTGGCGCAGACCCTGATCTGGTGCATCAGGCCCTACTGACCGGACTGTTGTCACACGTGGGACTCCGGGAGCCGGATGGTCGGGAATTCCTCGGCGCCCGGCAAGGCAAGTTCATGATCTTCCCCGGCTCGGGGCTGGCAAAGAAGCCGCCGCGCTGGGTCATGGTGGGCGAGCTCGTCGAGACCACCCGGTTGTGGGGCCGCACGGCCGCCAGGATCCAGCCCGAATGGGTCGAGCGGGCCGGCGCCCACCTGGTCAAGCACTCCTACAGCGAGCCGCACTGGTCCAGCAAGCGCGGTGCCGTGATGGCACGGGAGAAGGTCACGCTGTACGGCATCCCGATCATCGCGGATCGCTTGACGCAGTACGGCCGCATCGATCCCGTGGTGTCCCGGGAGCTGTTCATCCGGCACGCGCTCGTGCAGGGCGAATGGCGTACGCATCACCGGTTCTTCGCCCAGAACCAGGCCATGGTCGAGGAAGTCGAGTCCCTCGAGGACAGGCTCCGGCGCCGGGACCTCCGGGTGGACGACGAGACGTTGTATGCGTTCTACGACGCCCGCGTCCCGGCCGACGTGGTGTCCGTACGCCACTTCGACAGCTGGTGGAAAGTCGTACGTCGTGACCAACCAGAGCTGCTGACCTTCGATCCGGCAATGCTGCGCCAGGCGGAGGCGGGAGACCCCGACGACGAGTTCCCGCGGGAGTGGCACTCGCACGGCGCCGACTATCCGCTGAGCTACCGATTCGAGCCCGGCGCGGCCGATGACGGTGTCACGGTCGACGTACCCGTCGAGCGAGTCATGTCGGTGCCCGAGTCGTCATTCTCGTGGGGGGTTCCCGGCCATCGCCTCGAGCTGGTCACCGAGCTGATCAAGACGCTGCCGAAGCGATTGCGCCGGGAATTCGTACCAGCGACTCAGTACGCACCCCGGTTGCTGGCCGCGATGGACACCAAGGCTGACGATCCCAGCGCGGAGCTCGCCCGGCAGATGAGGCTGCTGAACGGCACGCCGGTCTCGGCGGAGGACTTCAGCTTCGAGGCACTGCCGAGTCATCTGCGCGTCACGTTCCGCATCGTCGATGGCGAGCGGGAGCTGGCTCGCGGCAAGGATCTCGCCGAGCTGCGTGAGCGAGTCGGACGACGCGTCCGCGCGGAGCTCAGTCGCAAGGCACAGCAGGAGGAACGTCCGGGCCTGACCTCGTGGGACGTCGGCGACATTCCCCTCACGATCACGGCGGGCGAGGCTACCGGCTACCCGGCGCTGGTCGACGAGGGCGCGACGGTGGCCCTGCGTGTCCTGGACAGTCGGACCGAGCAGCAGGCCGCCATGGTCCGTGGCCAGTCACGACTGATCTCGTTCACGCTGCCGACGCCGGTCCCGGCGATCGGCCGGTCCCTCGACATGCGGGCCAAGCTGCTGCTCGGGACCGGTCCGTACGCAGATCCGGCGCGTCTCATCGAGGACTGCTTCCTGACGGCGCTGGATCACCTGGTCGTGCAGCACGGAGGACCGGTGCGTACCGAGGCGGAGTTCGCAGAGCTGCGCGAGCAGGTACGTCCCGACTACTACGACGTGACCGAGACAGTCGTGCGCAGTGCCGCGGCCACCCTGCAGAAGCTCGCCGAGGTCACGCCGACGGACACCCCGGCCGGAGAAGACGTACGCGTCCAGCTCTCGTGGCTGATCCACGATGGATTCATCCGGGACGCCGGCGTCGAGCAGCTGCGGCGCTTCCCGCTCTACCTGGAGGCAGCGCGCCGCCACCTGGCCGGCACCACACCTCCGGCGCTGGCGGATGCCCAGGCGCTCGAGGCCGAGTTCTATGCGCGTACGGCGAACCTGTCGCCCCTGGAGCGCCTCGCGCCCCACGTCCAGCATGTTCGCTGGGCGCTCGAGGAGCTCCGCCTGAGCCTGCTCGCGCAGGATCTGCGTACGGCCTTTCCGGTCTCGGTCAAGCGTGTGACCGCGCTGATCGAGGCGCTGTGACAGGGCGCCGCTGCTAGGCGCCGAGCAGGTCGATCACGAAGACCAGCGTCTTGCCCGAGAGCCGGTGGCCTCCGCCAGCAGGTCCATAGGCGAGCTCCGGCGGGCACACCAGCTGGCGACGTCCGCCGACCTTCATGCCCGGGATGCCCTGCTGCCAGGCGGGGATCAGCTGTGGCAGCGGGAACTTGGCCGACTGGCCGCGGTTCCACGACGAGTCGAACTCCTCGCCGGTGTCGAACTCGACGCCGACGTAGTGGACGTCGACCACGCCACCTGGCACGGCCTCTGCGCCGTCGCCGACGACCAGGTCGGTGATCTGCAGCTCGGTGGGGGCGGGTCCCTCGATGAAGTCGATTTCAGGCTTGTCAGTCATGCGTCGATCCTGTCACACGGTCCCGCTGCGAGAATGGCCAGATGCGCGCAACCGTCCTCCATGCTGCCCGTGACATCCGCCTCGATGATGTCTCCGCACCCGAGCTCCACGAAGACTCCGACGCCATCGTGCGGGTGGTCGCTTCGTGCATCTGCGGATCGGATCTGTGGCCCTACCGCGGCATCAACGAGATCAGCGGGCCCATGCGAATCGGTCACGAGTTCGTCGGCATCGTCGAACGGGTCGGCGCCGGAGTTTCAACGTTGACGACTGGCGATTTCGTCATCGCGCCGTTCACGTTCTCCGACAACACCTGCGCGCTGTGTCGGCGAGGTGTGCACACGTCATGTGTCAATGGCGGCATGTGGGGCCTCAATGACAAGCAGGGTCATTCCGTTGATGGCGGGCAGGGCGAGATCGTACGCGTTCCGTTCGCCGACGGGACGCTGGTCTCGACACCCGCACAGCCGAGCCAGGATCTGATCGCCCACCTCCTGACCCTCTCGGACGTCTTCCCGACCGGGCACCACGCGGCCGTGTCTGCCGGCGTCACTCCGGGCTCGACTGTCGCCGTGGTCGGCGACGGAGCCGTGGGACTGAGCGCCGTCCTGGCGGCCAAGCGCCTCGGTGCCGGCAAGATCGTCGCGATGTCACGGCACGAGGACCGCCAGCGTCTGGCGCGCGAGTTCGGTGCGGACGAGATCGTCGCGGAACGCGGCAAGGACGGCGCTGCCACGGTGCGCGAGATGCTCGACGGCATCGGCGCAGACCATGTCCTCGAATGCGTCGGCACCAAGGAGAGCATGCGACAGGCGATGCTGTGCGCACGGCCGGGCGGCCGTATCGGTTACGTGGGAGTGCCGCACGACGTCGAGCTCAACGTCCCCGCGATGTTCGGCCGCAACATCGGTATCGCCGGCGGGATCGCACCGGCGCGCAACTACATCGAAGAGCTGCTTCCCGAAGTGCTCAACGGCACGGTGGAGCCCGGCAAGGTCTTCGACCTGACGGTGCCGCTTGACCAGGTGGCTGACGGCTATCGCGCGATGGACGAGCGTACGGCGATCAAGACGATGCTGACGATCTGAGCGGTTCTGCCGAGACGACGGCGCTGGTGTTCAGGGGACCGTAGATGTGCGGAAAGCTCAGCGCCTCCCCCGGCACGTCATCGAGCTGCCACGGCGATGTCAGCAGGTCGGTGTCGATCGTCAGAAGCAGCAGAGGCTCGGTGACGTCGGCGTAGAAGTGCTCAAAAACATCCTCGAGCTGCTCGGGGCGAGAGCAATGGATGAAGCCGACGTCGGCGAGTTCGAGCCCTAGGGTGGAGACGGTGTACGTTCCGGCGAGCTGAGCGTCCGCCCAGGTCTCGGCGAGCGCGATGTGCTGGATGTGCACGTCAGGGGATCTGCTCGGCCGCGTCGTTGAGCCGCGCCATGCTTCTCGCGAACTCGGTGATCTCCTCGGCGGTCCAGTCCGAGAGGATCGCCGAGAGCCAGGCGTGGCTCCGTTGCCGGAACGCCGCGACCTTCTCCAACGCGACGGTCTCCGGCACGAGTCGTTGAGCTCGACCGTCGTCCGGATCGGGAATCCGCCGGATCAGGCCCAGCTCGTCGAGAGTCGACACCGCTCGGCTGGCCGTCGACTTGTGGACGCCGAGGTGTTCAGCCAGCTCAGAGCCGCGTACGCCGTCGGTCGCATCACAGATCGCGATGAGGAACAGGAATGTCGGATAATCCAGGTCCGGGTGGATCTCGCCGAGCCGGCTCATGCCGCGCGTACGGACCCGGCGGACGAATCGTGTCAGCTCGTAGTCGACGTCCAGGCCCTGCGGAATCTCGCGCGTCATGGCTGAACCCTATAGAACGACCATGCCAGGTCGGGCCACTCCTGGATTCAGCGAAGCTCAGATGAGCTGAGACCCAACAGCCGGCGAGCGACGATGAGCTGCTGGATCTGCTGGGTGCCCTCGAAGATGTCGAGGATCTTGGAGTCGCGTGACCACTTCTCCAGGAACTCGGTCTCGCCGTAGCCCAGGGTGCCGGCGAGCTCGACGCATCGCAACGTGATCTCGTTGCACACCCGACCGGCCTTGGCCTTCGCCATCGACGCTTCCATCGAGTTGGGCTTGCGATTGTCCGCCAGCCACGCCGCTTCGAGGGTCAGGAGCAAAGCGGCCTCCCAGTCGGCCTCCATCGAGATGAATGTTGCGGCGGCGTACGTCTGCGACTGCACGGGTGCGTCGTAGTCGATGTCGACCCCGGCAGCCTCGAGCAACCGGCGGGTGTCCTCCAAGGCAGCACGAGCGAGTCCGACTGCCATACCGGCCACCAGGGGACGCGTGTTGTCGAAGGTCGCCATGGCCCCGGCGAAGCCTTCCTTCGGGTCCACGTCGGGGTTGCCCAGCACGTTCTCCGCCGGCACACGGCAGTTCTCCAGGACGATCACCGCGGTGTCGGACGACCGGATGCCCAGCTTGTGCTCGAGGCGCTCGACCCGAATGCCGGGCAGGCTCTTCGGCACGAGGAACGACTTGATCGCGGCACGGCCGAGGCTCTTGTCGAGCGTCGCCCAGACGACCACGGAGTCGGCTCGCTCACCCGCCGTCACGAAGATCTTCTCCCCGTTCAGGATGTATGCGTCGCCGTCCTTGACCGCGGTCGTCGTGATCGCTGCGGAGTCGGAGCCGAAGCTCGGCTCGGTGATCGCCATGGCCGCCCAGGTGCCCTTGAACCGCTCCAGCTGCTCGTCATTGGCCACTGAGGCGATCGCGGAGTTGCCGAGGCCCTGACGCGGCATCGACAACAGCAGGCCGACATCGCCCCAGCACATCTCGATCACGGAGAGCACCGATGACATGTTGGTGCCGTTCTTGACCTTGCCCTTGTCATCGTCGGAGTCGTCGCGGCGCACCCCGGCAGCGCCGGCTCCCTGGCCCTGACCGGAGTCGCCCATGCCGTCGACCAAGGAGGCGAGCAGGTCGAGTTCCTTGGGGTACGCATGCTCGGCGAGGTCGTACTTGCGGGAGTTGGAGCGCAGGAAGTTGTCGGCGACCTGATTTGCCTGCTGGACGAAGGCACGGAACTTGCGGGGGGTCTCGAGATTGATCATGTGTGTGTCCGCCCTCAGACGAGGACTGCTCCTTCCATGAGGCCGACGGCACGCAGATCGCGGTACCACCGTTCGACCGGGTGCTCCTTGACGAAGCCGTGACCGCCGAGCAGCTGGACGCCGTCGGTGCCGATCTTCATCCCGTACTCGCTGGTCAGCCTGCGGGCAAGGGCGACCTCGCGAGCGAAGTCCATGCCCTGCTCGGCTCTCGATGCCGCCTTGAGGGTCGTCAGTCGCATGCCCTCGAGCTCGATCGCGATGTTGGCGACCATGAATGCGACGGCCTGCCGGTGCGAGATCGGCTCGCCGAATGCCTCGCGGGTCTTCACGTACTCCGACACGTAGTCGAGGACGGCCTTGGCGGTGCCGAGCGCGAGCCCGGCCCAGGCAAGTCGCGACAGGCGGATGCATTCCCGGTAGTCATCGGCCGATCCGTCACCGAGGATCGCGTCGGAGCTGATGTCCACGTCCTCGAGGATCAACCGGCTCAACCCTGCAGCTCGCAGGCCCATGCTCGGGTCCGCTTCGATCGAGACACCCTTGGTGCTCGACTCGAGAAGGATGAGCGAGGGTCCTCGCCCGTCGACGTCGGCCGCGACGACGAAGACCTCAGCCTCGCTACCGCGCACCACCGCAGACTTCACGCCGCTGAGGCGATAGCCCGTGTCGGTCTTGGTCGCGGTGGTCTCGAGCTGGAACGGATCGAACAGCGGCCGCGGCTCGGCGACTGCGAGTGCCGCCGCCGGGATGTCATCGCCGGAGAATGCCGGCAGGTAGGTCTGCTGCTGCTCGTCCGATCCCCACAACGAGATGGCGGTCGCCACGGCCGCCGGTGCGAGGCAGGCAACCGCCTGACCCATGTCGCCGTACGCCAGCGCCTCGGCGACCAGGACGCCCGTGACCGCCGAACGGTCCTCGGAGAGACCGCCGAGTGATTCGGGGATGTTGAGCAGTGTCAGACCGAACTCGCTGGTCTGCGCCAGCACTTCCTTCGGGGTGTCATTGGCGGTCTCGGCGACCAGCGCGCCGGGCCGCAGCACTTCGTGCGCGAACTCGGCGATGACGCCGACGATCATCTCCTGGTCCTCGGTCGGGTTGAGATCGAAGACACCGGTGTCGGACGTACGCACGAGGCGAGTCGGTTTGCCGGACCCCTTGGCCCGGCTGAACGTGCGTCCTGCGGCTCCGGCGACACGGAAGCCACTCTTCGCGCCCTGATATACGGCCTTCTCGGTCGTGCTGCGTAGCTTCAACCGATCGACGATCGGCGAGCTGGCGATGCGGTTCAGCACCGCGAGGCCCATACCCATCGGATCCCTGCGAGTGGCCACGGTGACTCCTTGACTGTGTCGCTTGAAAGCGTGCTGGTTGGACTGAGTTGCCCACCATGAGAACTACTGTAACTGCGAGTTACACCCGCATACGTGAATGGTATCCGACCTCACATCGACCGACCAGCAATCACGCGCCGCGGCGGGACTCGATAGCCTGTGCGGAGCCAAAGTTGAGGAGCCCCGTGTCGCAGCCCCAGTCGCACTCGCGACCACTTCCGGAGGACGGAAAAGTACGCCCCATCACCCGCTGGGGTACTCCGATCATGCATCGAGAAGTCGCCGACGTGACGAGTTTCGATGACGACCTCGCCGAGCTGGTGCGCGACATGGTCGCCACGATGCGCGCGGCCAAGGGGGTCGGGCTCGCGGCCAACCAGGTCGGCGTCGATCTGAAGGTCTTCGTCTTCGACTGCCCCGACGCCGACAACCAGCAGGTCACCGGTGTCGTCTGCAATCCGGTGCTGTTCGTCCCGGAGGGCAAGGATCGCAACCTGGAGGACGAGGACGAAGGTTGCCTGTCGCTCCCCGGGGCCTTCACTCCGTGCGCTCGACCCGACGAGTCGCGCGTCACCGGCGTCGATGAGCACGGCGAACCGCTGGAGTTCGTCGGCACCGGTTTGCTGGCCCGGTGCCTGCAACACGAGACGGACCACCTGTATGGCACGGTCTTCGGCGATCGGCTCCCTGAACGGGCGCGCAAGAAGCTCTACAAGCAGCACCAGGAGCTCGCCGCGAACTATCCCGACGACTGGCCGGTCACGATCCTCGTCGACGACGTCGTGATCGACCGCAGCTGACCCTCCCTCGCGATATTTTCCTTGGCTTAGGGGGATGTCTTGAGGGAGACACATGTCCAGCCTGCCGCACATCGGTGACCCAGAGG
>JAWWPE010000175.1:0-2630 GCA_033850895.1 Nocardioidaceae bacterium
GGTCTCGGGCCCGATGACGACGCCCGCGTGTCACCGCTTTCGCCGCCCAGGGCCATCGACATCGACCTCTCGACCTTCGGTGCCGAGACGGTCAAGGGGCGCACCTTCACCGGTCCGTACATCAACGTCGACGAAGCCAACTCCGAGAGATGGCGACGTGCCGAGATTCCTGCGGCCAGCGGTCACGGCAACGCGCGCTCGATCGCGCGCATCCAGTCGCTGATCTCCCACGGTGGAGAGATCGACAACGTACGCCTGTTGTCGCCCGAGACCATCGAGCGGATCTTCGAGGTGCAGGCCAGCGGGATCGATCTCGTGCTTGGCGTGCAGTCCACCTTCGGCATGGGATGGGGTCTGCCCGAGCCCGGCACGATGCCGTCCGTCCCGGCGGGTCGGCGCTGCTACTGGGGCGGCCTCGGCGGCTCGGTGGTCATCAACGACCTCGAGAACCGTCTGACCATCGCGTACGCCATGAATCGGATGATCTTCGAGTACGCCCCCGGCACCCAGGCCATTCGACCGTGCGGCGACTCGCGCTCTGATGCGTACGTCGAAGCGATCTACGACTCGCTCGGAATTACAAGATGAGCGAGTTCAAGAAGCCGGCGTTGCCGGGGTCAGGGCTGTTCGAGGCGCAGGCCGACGGTGCCGATCCCGCCGAGGTCGCCGCGGCCGGCCACCGCATCGCCAATCTCCTCGTACGCGGACCGCGTGATGACGCCGACCAGGGACTCGTCGACCGAGTCCTCCATCTCGCGGATGCCGAAGGCCTTGGCGTGATCGCCGATCTGTGGTCCCACGCGGCCGCCGACAGCGTTGCCGGGTCGCTGTGGCGCCTCTACCTGCTGCGCACCTGGGTCTACCGCGAGCCCGAACAAGCTGCGCGCGAATTCGCCGCTGGCAAGGCGTTCGCACCCGTGCACGAAGTGCTCGCCGGCGTAGTCGATCCGCCGGGCCCGGACGAAGTCATCGCGCTCGTCGACACCGTCGTGCGCGGCATCGTCGGCGAAGACTTCGACGTGACACTCGACCGGGCAGCGGCCTTCGCCCACATCGTCGGTGTCGGACGCTCTCAGCTCGACGGCGGTGACCCGCTCAGTGCGGCCAAGCTCGTCGACACCGCGATGCACCTGCGCCGGGCCGCCGAGCTCGAGCGCGCCGGCCGCTTGCACTGACAAAGGACCAGCCGATGTCCGAATGGACTTGAGTTGGCGGCACGCTCGGTTAGGCTGGTGCACGCGTCGGGCTGTGGTAGCCCCGGGACCTAAAATCAGCCGCTTCGAGCGGCCACGCGCCGTGAGGCGCTTCCCAGCCCGGCGCCCCAACTTCGTTCGATCGTCCGGCTCAGCGCGGCGCGAACGTTGTGTACGAGAATCCGGGCTGCACGACCGTGGCGAGGTCCTTGAGGTCGTCCTCAGACGGGATCCACTCCCCTGCCGCCGCATTCGCCGCGATCTGCTCGGGCTTGGTGGCTCCGGCGATCACGCTGGACACGGCCGGCTGCGCGGCGAGTCCGCCGATGGCGAGCTCCAGGATCGAGATGTTGCGCTGCTTCGCGAACGCCTCCAAGGCCTCGATCCGGTCCCAGTCGGCCGTCGCGAGCCGTTGGGCCTGTGCCTCGAGCCGGGTGCCGGCCGGAGCCGCTTCGTCACGTCGGTACTTGCCGGTCAGCAGTCCATACGCCAGCGGGAAGTACGGCAGGATGCCCACGCCGAGCTCGACGCACGCCGGGGTGAGCTCGACCTCGGCTGCCGGGTTGTAGAGCGAGTATTCGTTCTGCGCCGTCACGAACGACGCGAACCCCTTGGTCTTTGAGACCCAGTCGGCGTCGACGACCTGCCAGGCCATCAGGTTGGAGCTGCCGATCGCGCGGACCTTGCCTGCCTTCACGAGCTCGTCGAGCGCGCCCAACGTCTCCTCGATCGGTGTGGACGGGTCGGGTGTGTGCAGCTGGTAGAGGTCGATGTGGTCCGTGCCGAGTCGCTTCAGGCTCGACTCAACGGCCTTGTTCACGTACGTGGCGGTGCCTCGGCGACCGCCGTCATCACCGTTCAGGCCGTCAACGTCCATGCCGAACTTGGTGGCGATCACGACCTCGTCGCGCCGACCTTTGAGCGCCTCGCCGAGCAGCGTCTCGCTCTCGCCGCGACCGTAGACATCGGCGGTGTCGAAGAAGTTGATCCCGTGCTCGAATGCCGCATCGACGACGGCCTTCGTCTGCGCCTTGTCGATGCGCGTGCCGAACGCGTTGCAACCGACGCCGACGGTGGAGACCTTGATGTCGCTGGATCCGAGAGTACGCATGTTCGTCATGGTTGAAGCCTAAACAGTTGGCGGCTGACTAGGGTGAGGGCCATGACCTCGACCCCTCCAGAGCAGCCGGATCCGACACAGCCGACTGATCAAGCTCCGCCAGCTGGCTGGGGACAGGCTCCCCCTCCGCCTTATGGGCAGGCACCGCCTCCGCCGCCGGGCTATGGCCCGCCCCCATGGGTCAACCCCGCGGCGCCGTACGGCGTCCACCCGGTGACCGGCGTGCCCTATTCGGACAAGCAGAAGCTGGTCGCGGGACTGCTGCAGATCCTCGTACCCCTCGGAATCGGTCGGTTCTACCTGGGTCAGACGAGTAT
>JAWWPE010000236.1:0-3222 GCA_033850895.1 Nocardioidaceae bacterium
CTGGCGAAGCGGGTCATCCAGACCGGCCGCGAGGTGTCGGGCCGCAACGACATCCGCTGCACCGTGTCGATCGGCGGCTTCGTGCCCAAGCCCCACACGCCGTTCCAATGGGCCAGTCAGTTCGACCACGAGACGACTGACGACCGGCTCAAGAAGCTGCGCGACGCCGTGCGCGCCGACCGCAAGTACGGCAAGGCGATCGGCTTTCGCTATCACGACGGCAAGCCGGGGATCATCGAAGGACTCCTGTCCCGCGGCGACCGCCGGGTCGGCCGGATCATCGAGGCGGTGTGGCGTGACGGTGGCCGGTTCGACGGCTGGAGCGAGCACTTCTCGTACGACCGCTGGGCCACCCAGGCCGACATCGCGCTGGCCGACGAGCCGGTCGACCTCGACTGGTACACCGTCCGGGAGCGTGAGTACGCCGAGGTGCTCCCGTGGGACCACCTCGACGCCGGGCTCGACCGCGACTGGCTGTGGGAGGACTGGCAGGACTCACTCAACCCGGACGGCGCCCTCGAGGTCGAGGACTGCCGCTGGACACCGTGCTTCGACTGCGGCGTGTGCCCGCAGATGGACACCGAGATCCAGATCGGCCCCACCGGCAAGACGCTGCTTCCGCTCTCGGTCGTATGACGGCGGCATGCTGACCCCGGAAGAGCTGGAAGCCGACGCACTGTTTCCGTGGCTTCGCGATCTGCGCGTCAAGCCGGTCCCGCCGTCGGTGGTCCCGGAGCCCCCGCGGCACGGGGAGACCGCGGCTGATTGCGACAGCTGCAGCCGTCCGGACGACGGCTACCTGTGGACCGACGACTCGTGGCGCCTCTGGCCGATGACGTCCTTTCCGTTGCGCGGCTGCGTGCTGCTCGAGTCGCGGGCGCACGTCGATTCGTTCTCGGACATGTCGCCTGAGCTGCTCGTCGGCCTCGGGACGGTGACGGCACGCGTCGAGCGTGCGGTGCTCTCGATCGGTGATGTCGGCAGGGTTCACGTCGCCCGGTGGGGCGATGGCAGCGCGCACTTCCACCTGTGGTTCCTGCCCCGTCCGCTCGGAGCGATGCACATGCGCGGCTCCGGGTTGGTGCCCTGGGTGGAGGCGCTGGACCCCGTCGACGACTCGGTGATTTCCGTGGCGCACGAGGCGATCGCCGCGGCGATGTCCACGCTGGACTAAGCGCAGGTCAGCCCGCATAAGGCACCTTAGGCGCGTACTGAGGTAAGACCCCCGCGGAAGTTAGGGAGTCCGCCCGATGTGGAGGGCCTACCTCAGCGACGAATGTAGGTGTTGACGAAAGGAAACACCATGATCACCGCCTACTACGCACAGCACGAGATCCACAACCACGAGCGTGAGATCGTCCGCAACGCCGAGAGCCGCCGCCAGGCTGCTGAAAGCGCACTGGGCGTCTTCAAGGGCGACCGACTCGCCTTCGCTGCGGCTCTGTCGCGGATGGCCCGACTGGGCAAGCGCCCCAGCGTCGCCCACCCGTCGTGCTGACCACAGTGCCCCCGACCGCAACATTCCCTCGGCGTCGTCACCGGTAGTCTCGATGGGTGACGACGCTCGAGGGGACGCCCAATCCTGAGGCGCCCAATCCGCAGCTCCCAATCGTCCAGAAGCTACGTATCCAGTACGCCAAGCGGGGCCGGCTGAGGTTCACCAGCCACCGAGACTTCGCCCGCGCTTTCGAACGAGCCGTCCGCCGATCCGGCATCCCGATCGGCCACTCTTCCGGCTTCACGCCGCACCCCAAGATCTCGTACGCCAATGCCTCGCCGACCGGAGCGGCCAGTGAGGCGGAGTACCTCGAGATCGGCATGACCCGTCCCTGCATCGCCGAGCAGGTACGTGACGCCCTCGACTCGGCTCTCCCTGCAGGACTCGACATCGTCGAGGTGGTCGTTGCTGCGCCCGGCACGTTCGCCGACCGGCTGGAAGCCAGCCAGTGGGAGATCGCCCTCCCCGGAGTGAGCCTGCAACACGCCGAAGCCGCGACCGAGGCGTTCCTCGCGGCCGACGAGGTGCCGATCGAGCGCATCATGAAACGCGGCCCTCGAACGATCGACTGCCGGGCTGCCGTGGTCGCGCTGTCGGCGCGTTTGGATGCGAGCAATGCGGAGCCGTGTGCGATACTTGCGGTGGTCGTGCGACATGTCACACCGTCCGTACGACCGGACGACGTTCTCGCCGGACTCCGATCCAGCGGTGGCCTCGAGCTCGAGCAGACGCCCATAGCGACTCGCTTGGCCCAGGGCCCTCTGGATTCAGAGACCGGCACGGTAGGCGATCCACTCGTCTTCGACCGCGACGCATCCTGACCGGGTGTCGACCGCGGCGGTGAGTGTGGGAGTCGATGTGACAAACCGAAGTTCGCCGTGACACCCAGGCGCGTAGTGCCCGGGCTGACCGAAGGCTTTAGGCCCGCTTGCCGGGCCGCAGACGTGCCCACGCCGATCCCGATCGGAGCTGGGCGAAGGAGAGCAGATGCTCGACGACAACGACACACCGACCAGCGACTCCACCGAAGCACCACCCGCGCGACGCCGCGCCGCAGGTCGTCCCGCTGGTCCGCCCGCAGCCGTGAGCTTCTCGGCACCGGTGACCGAGGCGCCGACCAAGAAGTCCGCCGCCAAGAAGGCCGCCGAGTCCGTCCCCGACGCGGGTGACGCGCCGGCCAAAGCGGCACCCGCCAAGAAGGCGACAGCCAAGAAGGCCGCCGCGAAGAAGTCCGACGATGCCGATGGCGACGCGCCGGCGGCGACGTCCGCCACTGCGGCGATGTTCAAGGCGCCCGAGCCCGGCCTGGCGCCGCCCCGCCAGAAGCCGGTCGCCGCACAGAACACCCCCGAGGACCAGGACGACCTCGACGATGACGACGATCCCGACGCCCCGAAGCGTCGCCGTCGCAGCCGCGGCGGTCGCCGCCGCCGCAAGGGCGACAACGAGGGTGACGAATCGTCCGAGGACGACCAGGACGACGACAACGACGAGGACGGCAACGGCAACACCCGTCGTCGCCGTCGGCGGTCCAGGGCCGGCGAAGGCGCCGACCTCTCGCCCGATGACCCGGAGAACACGGTCGTACGCGTCCGCACCGGCCGCAGCGCCGAGGACGAGATCACCGGCGTCGCCGGCTCCACCCGCCTCGAGGCCAAGAAGCAGCGCCGGCGCGAAGGTCGTGAGGCCGGCCGTCGCCGGGCGCCGATCGTCTCCGAGGCCGA
>JAWWPE010000300.1:0-3028 GCA_033850895.1 Nocardioidaceae bacterium
TCGACTGGCAGTCCGAGACCGAGGACTCGGTCGACTTCCTGGACTCGCTGCGCTTTGAGATGACCAACGCCGGCGTCTACGCTTACACGCCGCGCGGTGACCTGATCCAGCTGCCGGCGAAGGCCACTCCGGTCGACTTCGCATACGCCGTGCACACCGAGGTGGGCCATGCCTGCATCGGCGCGCGGGTCAACGGCCGCCTGGTGTCGCTGGAGTCCGAGCTCGAGAGCGGCGACGTCGTCGAGGTGTTCACCTCCAAGTCGCCCGATGCCGGGCCGAGCCGGGACTGGCTCGAGTTCGTCGTGAGCCCCAGGGCCAAGAACAAGATCCGCCAGTGGTTCACCAAGGAGCGTCGCGACGAGGCGGTCGAGCGCGGCAAGGACCAGATCGCCAAGCAGATGCGCAAAGAGGGTCTGCCGCTGCACCGTCTGTTCAAGCACGAAACACTCGATGCGGTCGCCAAGGAGCTGCACCTCGCGGACATCTCGGCGCTCTACGCGGCGGTCGGTGAGGGCAATGTCGGGCCCCAGAACGTCGTCGAACGCGTCATCGATCTCGCCGGCGGACGTGACGGTGCCGAGGAGGACCTCGCCGAGGCCACCTCGATGCCCGGCATCGGCACGCGACGGCCACGGGTCGAGAGCCGTGATGCCGGAGTGGTCGTCGAGGGCCTCGACGGTGACGTGCAGATCAAGCTCGCGCGGTGCTGCACGCCGGTACCCGGTGACGCGATCGAGGGCTTCGTGACGCGCGGATCGGGCGTCTCCGTCCATCGCAACGACTGCGTCAACCTGATCGAGCTGCGCCGCCAGCCCGAACGCCTCGTGGGCGTGCACTGGGCACCGACCGGCAAGAGCACCTTCCTGGTTGCCGTGCAGGTCGAGGGTCTCGATCGGCCGCGCCTGCTCAGCGACATCACCCGGGTCATCTCCGACCAGCACGTCAACATCCTGTCGGCGTCCCTGTCCACGGGTCGCGATCGCGTCGCCAAGTCGAAGTTCACCTTCGAGATGGCCGATCCCAAGCACCTGGGCCACGTCCTGTCGGCCGTACGTACGGTCGAAGGCGTCTTCGACGTCTACCGCCTGACGCAGTAGGGCCGGCGTCGGTAGGCTCGCGCGATGCGTTGGGTCAGATCGTCCGTTGTCGTGTGCACCGCATTGCTGTTGCTCGCCGCCTGCGCCAGGAGCGGCAATGACGTGGCGCAGGACGACATCGCGACCGTGGCCGGCATCCTCCAGGAGGACTGGCAGGCGGACCATCCGGTCAAGGCGCAGTCCGGGCGACAGCTGGTCGGCGACGGTTCGCTCGATCTCGCGCTGGAGCAGTCGGGTGTCGACAAGGCGCTGATCCACCCGCTGGCAGCATCGGGAAACACCTCGGACCCCGACGGAGCGACGATCGACCTGCTGATCACGGTGGAGACGGTCAAGAACGGCAACGGTGTGCTCGTGCGCCGCAACACCGCTGGCAAGGGCACCGAATGCTTCCGTTACACGCTTCGCAACACCGGCACCTCACTGAAGGTGACGTGCGCCAGCCTGAGCTGCCCCAAGTAGCTACGAGAAGTCGGCTTGGGCCTTCTGGGCCATCTCCAGGAACTCTTCGCGCGACTTGAGGTTGTCCTGCGCGGCCTTGACCTTCTTGGCGTCGCCGGCCGCTTCGGCCTTGGCGATCTCGGCCTTGGCGTCCTCGATGGCCTTCTCGAGCTTGGTGATCATGTCGTCGGCGCGGGCCGACTTCTCCGGATCGGTGCGCTTCCACTTGTTGTCGTTGGCGTCGCGAACGGCGTCCTCGACCTTGCGGATGCGCCCCTCGAACTCGGCCATCTTGGCGCGCGGCACCTTGCCGGCAGATTCCCACCGGTCGGCGATGTCGAGCCACTGCTTGCGGGCGACGTCGGGGTCCTTGATCGGCAGCAGCTTCTCGGCCTCGGCGAGGATCAACAGCTTCTTCTCGGCGTTGACTTCGTACTCGGCGTCGAGCTTGGCATTCGCCTCGTCACGGGCGGTGAAGAACGCGTCCTGGGCGGCCCGGAACTTCTTCCAGAGCTTGTCCTCGACATTGCGGGGGGCTGAGCCCGCCTTCTTCCACTCCGCCATCAGGTCGCGGTACTTGCCGGCCGTCACGCCCCACTCGGTGGACGTCGAGAGCGCCTCAGCCTCGACGATCAGCTTCTCCTTGATCGCCTGGGCCGCATCGCGGAGCGTCGACTGCTCACCGAAATGGGTCTTGCGACGGCGGGTGTACGACGTGCGGGCCGAGGAGAAGCGGTGCCAGAGCTCGTCATCGGCGGACTTGCTGAGCCGGGGGAGGGCCTTCCACTCATCGAGGAGCTCGCGGAGTCGATCGGCGCCGGCCTTCCAGTTGTTGCCGAGGGCGATCTTCTCTGCCTCCTCGACGATGCGGGTCTTCTCGGTCTGCGCCTCGGCGACCTTGGCGACCCGGGCCTCCTTGCGCTCCTCACGAAGCTTGTCGATCGCCGGCTGGAGCGCGTCGAGGCGCTTGGCCAGGGAGTCGAGATCGCCAAGAGCCTGGGCATCGGTGATCTGAGCGCGCGACTTGGTGACGCTCTTCGCCGCGTCGTCGGGGGAGAGGGTGCCGCTCTCGAGCCGCTTCTCGAGCAGGTCGACCTCGACCTCGAGACCCTCGAACCGGCGAACGTACAACGCCATCGCCTCGGCCGGGTCGCCGCCCGGCCATTGACCGATCAGCCGCTCCCCATCGGCGGTGCGTACGTAGACATTGCCCTCGTCATCGACGCGGCCCCAGGGATGCGTGGGCGCAGAACTCATGGGCGACAGTCTAGGGCGAGCCAGCATCGTGGCGTACCCGCCGCCTCGCGTACCCTGTGGCACGTGCTTCTCACCTCGTTTCCAGCCGGTCCGCTGCAGGCGAATTGCTATGTCGTGTCGCGTGGTCCGGGCACCGGCTGCGCGATCGTCGACCCGGGGATGGACGCCATGGAAGGCGTCCACAGCGTCATGAGTGAGCACAACCTGAAGCCCGAGGCGGTGCTGATCACCCA
>JAWWPE010000356.1:0-8792 GCA_033850895.1 Nocardioidaceae bacterium
GGCCTCCGTGTCGTCGTTGTCGGTGGCGGCGCTTCTGCGGTGCAGCTGCTCGGCGAGATCGCGCCCGTCGCTGCGGGCACGACCTGGGTGACCCGGCGGCCGCCGGTGTGGCGCACCGAGGACTTCACCCCCGAGCTCGGTCGAGCGGTGGTCGCCAAGGTCGAGGAGCGGGTACGTCAGGGGTTGCGGCCGGGCAGCGTCTCGAGCGTCACGGGCATCGGGCTCCGGGCCCAGGAACGCGAGGCCGAGCGCCTCGGGGCGTACGACCGCAAGCCGATGTTCGCGACGATCGAGCCCGACGGTGTGCGGTGGGCCGACGGCGCGTTCGAGCCGGCCGACGTGATCCTGTGGGCCACCGGCTTCCGCCCCGCGACCGACCACCTCGCTCCGTTGCACCTGCGCAGCCCGCTCGGAGGCATCCAGCTCGACGGGACCACCGCCGTCGCCGACCCACGCGTGCAGCTGGTCGGCTACGGTCCGTCGGCGAGCACGATCGGGGCCAACCGCGCCGGCCGCGCCGCCGCCCGAGGCGTCGCGAACTGGCTGGCCGGCTCGGTCGCCGTGCCCGTGCGCTAGCTCAGGGAGTCACCCCGGCGAATGCTGCCGCCTGCCCGTACTGCTTGTAGAGCGCGAAGCTCGATGCGTACGCCGGCGCGCACCGTTGGTCGAAGAACGACTCGGCGAACAGGTTGGGCAGGATCGTGCCGAAGCCCAGGAGCGACGAGCTCTCGACCGGCCCACCGGTCCAGTTGTGCAGGCGGGACAGCAGGCTCGCACGCAGGGCGTCGGATCCGTTGTTCCAGTCCTTGCAGGTGTAGGCGCCAAGAGCGCGTAGGGCTTGCTGCGGAGCAACCGCAGCCGGGATCGGGCTCGGGCTGGCCGACAGCAGACTGGTGCGCGATGAGTCCTCGCCGCGATCACCACATGCGCCGCTTGCCACCGTCTTCTTGCAGTACGTCGCGAATGCCTTCGCCTGCGCCTGTTGGACCGCGACCGCCTGCGGGCTACCTGGTACCGGCGGCGTCTTCGTCCAGTCGCACAACAACGGACTGCCGTTCGGGTAACCCGAGACCTGCAATCCCACGAAGCAGGCGACGAGCTCGGCTTCGTTGGTGCTGCCGAGGCCGATGCTCAGGGCGGGATTCTTGCCGTCGTTGCAATTGGGCAGCGAACTCGGCGAGGTGGTGACCTTCTTGCCGCTGGCGGCGGTGTTGCCCCACCAGCAGTTGCCGGTGTTGGTCGGGAACGCGTCCCACCAGAAGTCCACACCATTCGGCTTGGCGGTGCCGCCCGGGGAGACTCCCATGACGTTGCCGCTGAAGCTGTTGCGGTACGACGTCGAGACGGTCAACGGGTTGCAACCGGGCACCGGTGTCGACGAGCCGATGACCGGTCCGCAGACCATGGCGTCGGGAGCGGAGAAGAGCATCACGCCTCGCCGGTGGTTGTCCCAGAGGTGGTTGTTGCGAACGATGTTGTCGTTGCCGCCGGCAATCCACATACCCGTACCGACCGGCGCTGCGACGAACGGCTCGACGTCCGAGTCCGGCAAGTAGGGGTTGAAGTTGTTGGAGTAGAAGTTGTTGTCCTCGATCAGGTCACCCTGTTGCGGGAATCCCGGGTGTCCGGGCGCGGTGAACACATCGGTGGTGAGGCCGAGGGCATTGTCATAGAAGTTGTTGTGATCGAGGTGCGTGCCGTTGCCGTTCGTGCCGGAGTAGCCGCTGTTGTTGTGGTGACTGTCGCAGTTGCGGATCTCCTGGCTGTAGCGGAACGTCGGGTAGAACTTCACGTCGCGCCCCGCCGAGGTCTTGGCGCCGGCGCCGGGGTAGAGACCGGAGTCACCGTTGCCGGCGGCCTCACAGTTCTGCATCAGGCCGTGATCCTCGACGAACGTCAGGACGCCGTAACCGCCTGCGTAGAACGTCTTGATCTGATCGAACAAATAGCCGTCGGACTCCAGGATGTAGATGTCGTGCTCGGTCGCGTGACGCACGGTGACCTTGCGGAGCACGAAGCCGTCGGCCTGGTCGACGAAGATGCCGACGTCCTTCTTGTGTCCGACCGCTGAGGGTCCGCCGTTGCCGGCCTTGGTGTCGCCGGCATCGACGACCACATCGTCCGCGCTGACACCTGAACCTTCGATCTGCACGTTGCAGCGGATGCAGGTCCCGAGGTTCGGGATGCCGTGGCGATCGACCAGCGCCGGGTCCGGGTCGTGGCCGGGGCCAATGCCGCGACCGACGACCGACACCAGATTGGCGTCATTGGGACACCGCACCTGGTACTCGTGCGAGAGCGCGCCTGGGTCGCCGGCGTCGGAGTGGATCGTGTACTTCGCGCAAGCCGCATCGTGCGTGGGTTGCGAGCGAGCGGTCGGCTCGGTGTAGAGCCCGGGCATGACCACGACGCGGTCGTTGTTGCCCGACGCCGTCACGGCCGGCTGGATCTCGTGATACTTGCACAGCTTGAACAGCGCCTTGTTCTTCGCCAGCAAGGAATCGGCCTGACTCTTGCTGAAAGTCCGATGGTCGGTGGGGCGGATGTTGTAACCCGACTTCCGGGCCTTCGCCGCTGCCGCCTCGACGAGCGAGAGCGAATTCGACTTGCAGACCACGCGGGTGTGGCCCGGGAGGCTGCGGTCCAGCGCGGAGGCCAACGATTTCGCGGTCGGCACCTTGCCGCCTGCGCATGGCTTGACCGAGCAGTCCGGCGCCGGGTCCGGCCAGTACGACGGGCGTTCGACGTGGGCATTCGCCGCCGAGACCGACAACGCGAACAAGAATCCTGCCGCACCGCACACGAGCCAGAACATGGTCTTGCGAGACATCGCTGCTCCTCTGCCGATTAGCAGGCACAACGAGCCGCCGTCTCTCAGGTTATGTTCAGGTTGGTCCGAGGTAGCGAGCCAGGAACTCGGCGGTACGCGGACTGCGCGGTGAGGTGAAGACCTGTTCAGGTGGCCCGATCTCCTCGATCTGCCCTTCGCACAGGAAGACCACCCGATCGGCGATCTCCCGCGCGAACGACATCTCATGTGTCGCCATCACGATCGTCATGCCGTCGGCCCGCAGCGAGCGGATCACGTCGAGCACGTCCCCCACCAGCATCGGGTCGAGGGCGGAGGTGATCTCGTCGAGCAGGAGGACCCTGGGCTGCATCGCCATCGCCCGCACCAGGGCGACCCGCTGCTGCTGACCGCCCGACAGAGCGTCGGGGTAGGCGTCGGCGCGATCACGCAGGCCGATCTGACTGAGCAGCTCGAGAGCCCGGTCGTTGGCGTCCGCTCGCTGGTGGCCCAGCACCTTGACCGGACCGAGCACGATGTTCTGCAGCACCGACAGATGCGGAAACAGGTTGTATGCCTGGAAGACGATGCCGACCGAGCGACGTACGTCGTCGACGTCGACCCGGGGGTCGGTGATCTCGCGGTCCTCGAGCCAGATGTCGCCATCGTCGACCTGCTCGAGCAGGTTGAGGCACCTCAGGAACGTGGATTTGCCCGAGCCGGACGCCCCGATCAGGCAGATGACCTCACCTTCGGCGATGTCCAGATCGATGCCCTTGAGCACTTCCTGGTCGCCGAACGACTTGCGGACGGCTTCAGCTCGCAACATCAGATGCCGTTCTCGCGGCGCAGCGAGCGCACCGTCAGGTAGTCGGTGAACCGGGCCAGCGGGATCGTTGCGGCGATGAAGAAGACGGCTGCGACGACGTACGCCGTGAAGGTGAAGTCCCGCCCCGAGATGACCTGGGCGGCACGCAGGGACTCGACCAGTCCGATCGTCGACAGCAGCGCAGTGTCCTTCTGCAGGGAGACGAAGTCATTGAGCAGGGGCGGCGCCACTCGGCGAATCGCCTGGGGAAGCACGATGTGCCGCATCGTCTGGCCGTACGACAGACCGAGCGCGCGACCGCTGGCCCACTGGGTCGGGTGGATCGACAGGATGCCGGCGCGGATGACCTCGCCGACGTACGCCCCGTAGCTCAGCGTCAGGGCGATGGCGCCGAGCCAGAACAGACTGCTCGGCGCTCCGGTCAAGTTGAGCGCCGGGACACCGAAACCGACCAGCAGCACGATCAACAACGTCGGGGTGCCGCGGAAGATGTCGGCGTACAGGATGGCGATCAGCTTGATCGGCGCGAGGGCCGGCGACGGCACGACCCTGACGATCGCGACCAGCACGCCCACGATCAGCACGAACACCTCGACCACCATGAACAGCCGGATGTTGAGCCAGAACGCGCGGGCGACCGTCGGGAAGGAGCTCTTGGCGTCCGGCCACCAGAAGTACGTGCGATGGACCCGGTCCCAACCGGAGGACTGTCCGACGACGTAGACCGCAAGGCCGATCACGACGACGGTCGACACCGCCGCCACCGCACCCCGGATCAGGGAGCGGCGGCGGCGATAACGCTGCCGTTCGAGCTGACGCTCGCTGGGACTCACTTCAGTTCGGGGACGCTGGTCGCCTGGGTCAGCCACTTGTCCTGGAGCGTCTTGAGCGTGCCGTCCTTGGCCAGCGCGTCGACGGCGGCGCTGGCGCACGCGGTGAGACCGCTGCCCTTGCCGAGCAGCAGACCGAACTGCTCGGGGGTCCCCCCGGTCTGCTGGAACTCACCGACGATCTTCGAGTTGTCGATCTCGGCAGCGGTCAGGTAGTACGCGGTCGGCAGGTCGGCGACGATCGCGTCGACCTGCTTGTTGGCCAGCGCCTGGCCTGCCTTGGACGTGTCGTCATAGACCAGCGGCTTGGTCTTGGGGTCGATCTGGTCGATCGCGTCGAGGGAGGTGGTGGCGATCTGGGCGCCAAGCTTGGCGTCCTTGAGGTCAGCCAGCGAGGTGGCGTTGGCGAACTTCGAGCTCTTCAGCGTGATGATCGCCTGCGAGACGGTGTAGTAGCCGCTGGAGAAGTCGACCGCCTTGGCCCGGGACTTGGAGATCGAGAACTGGTTGATGTCGAAGTCGAACTTCTTCTTGCCCGGCTGGATCGCCTGGTTGAAGCCCTGCTTGACCCAGGTGACCTTGTTCTTCGGGAAGCCGAGCTTGTCGGCAACCGCGTACGCCACCGCCGACTCGAAGCCCTTGCCGTTGCTGGGCTTGCTGTCGCTGAACCACGGGTCGTACGCCGGGTCATCGGTCGCGATGGTGAGCGTGCCGGACTTGACCAGCGGCAGCTTGCCGGGCTTGCAGTCCGACAGCTTGGTTGCGCCGGTGGCGGAACCGCCACTGGAGGAGTCGGAGTCGGAGGCTGCTGCGCAGGCCGAGGTGAGAAGCAGTGCAGCAGCGGCGAGGGCGGTGAGTCCGCCGCGAGGGGTGAGTTTCATGAGGAGAATCGTAGGGCCCGGACCCCGGTGATCCGGACGTTTCTCAACCTTCGGGCAGCTCCTTGCCGTCGCGCGGTCGTTTGAGCGACCACGGTTCCAGATGCTCATAACCCTTGACCGAAGTCCGACGGGTGCGGCGAAGCCGAAAGATCTCCGGCTGGTCGCCCAGCAGTCCGGCCAGCTCTCCGTCGACCAGTACCCGCCCGGGGCGCGCGATCGAAGTCAGCCGTGACGCCAGGTTGACGGTGGCCCCGAAGACATCTCCGAGACGGGCCAGCACCGGCCCGTACGCCGTACCAACCCGGACGTCGGGAAAGTGCTCATCCTCCCCGGACCGCTCGACCAGCAGCAACGCGAGCTCGGCGCCCCGGACCGGGTCGTCGACGGTGTAGAGCACCTCGTCGCCGATGGTCTTGACGACCTGCCCACCACGCTCGACGACCATATCGGTGACGACTCGCTCGAACCACTCCACCATGTCGCCGAGCGCGCGCGTGCTCATCTGCCGACTACGCGAGGTGTAGCCAACGATGTCCACGAATCCGACCGTCGTGGTGGTCGTGGCATCCTCGGCGACATCACGCAGCGCCATGCGACTGGCGGTGGCGAGCAGATGACGGCGCCAGATGTAGCCCTGCACCCGCTCGACCATCGGGATGACCTCGGTGAGCACCTCGAGCGGCGGCTCGTCGAGGCCCTCGGCGTCGACCAACGAGGTCAGCAGCAGACGTGTCTGCCAGTCAGCGAGCCGCGAGAACGATCGACCCATGGACCGCACGAACTGCGGCATGCGTTCGGGTTCGACGACGCCGAGGTCGGTCAGGCGGGTCGTGATGCGCAGCGCCTCGACATCCGCGGGCGTGAACGCCACCTCGTCGGGCGCCACCTCGGGGAACCCGAGGTACCGCCACATCGCGTTGGCCGTGTCGAGGTCCACGCCGGCCGCTGCAGCCACCTCGGTCTGGGTCAGCGAGGGCGGCCCGTCGAACAGGTAGGTGCCCGCGACGTCGATCAGCACGGACGGGTCGAAGGCGGGCTCGTCGGCTGACATATGGGTCCTCACATCTCGGTCCCGGTGATGGTAGCCGGGGCGCCGCCAAGCCGTGAGCCATCAACCAATACCGCCTATGCATCTAGTTGCACAGCAAGGTATTGCATAGTACGTTTCTCGCCATGGCTCTCGAGCACGCGATCCTGGTGTCCGTGGCGGAGAAGACCGCCTCGGGCTATGACCTGGCGCGCCGATTCGACGCCTCGATCGGCCACTTCTGGAAGGCCAGCCACCAGCAGATCTACAAAGTGCTCGGCCGGATGGAGTCCGACAAGTGGGTCGAGTCCCATCTCGTCGCCCAGGACAACCGTCCCGACAAGAAGGTCTACTCGATCACCCAGGAGGGTCGCGACGAGCTGCACCGCTGGTCGTCACAACCGTCACCGATCGAGCCGCTGCGCAGCGAGTTGGCGGTCAAGCTGCGGGGCATCGGCTTCGGCGACCAGGAAGCGATCCTCGCCGACGTGCACGTACGTCGGGCGGCGCATGCCGCACAGTTGGAGTTCTACGAGGCCAGCGCGGCGAAGCACTACCCGGATCCGGCATCGCTCGAGGACGACGAGCTCGGCGCCTACCTCGTGCTCCGCGCCGGCATCCTGGCCGAGCGGCATGGCATCACGTGGTGCGACGAGATCCTTCAGGCCTTCGGGAGCGATCGATGAGCGCGTACGCCCACGACCAGCACACCCAGGCCCACCAGCACCGCGACCGTGATCAGCACGGCGTGCACCCAGAAGAACGCCGTCGGCGAGCTGTGCCAGTGGCGGCCGTCCCAGGCGCGGTCATCATCGACGATCGCCTTGGCGAATCGCGGCCAGATCACCACGTTGAACACGCCGGCGCCGATCAGGAACCACGTCGCCCGCTTCGAGATCACCCGCTCATCCCACCACAGGAGCAAAAATGAAAGCCTTCCGCGCCGCTGTCGAGGCTGGCGACTTCGCCGCACTCGGTGACCTGCTGGCTGAGGATGTGGTGTTCCGCAGCCCGGTCGCGTTCAAGCCGTACGAGGGTCAGCCCATCGTGGCCGCGATCCTGCGCGGGGTCGGACGAGTGTTCAAAGACTTCCGGTACGTCCGCGAGCTCGAGGACGCGGACGGGCTGGGATCGGCGCTGGTCTTCGAGACCAACGTCGACGGTGTGAGCCTCAACGGAATCGACCTGATCCGCACGAATGACGACGGCCTGATCAGCGAGCTCACCGTCATGGTTCGGCCGCTGTCTGCCGCCAACGCCCTCGCCGCCGCCATGGCGGCCCAGTTCGACCAGATCGTCGCCGAGGCATCAGGAGAGACCGCATGACCAACCCGTACCCACACCTGCTCGAACCGCTCGACCTCGGGCACACGACCCTGCGCAACCGGGTCATCATGGGCTCGATGCACACCGGCCTCGAAGACCGCGCCAAGCACCTGCCCGAGCTCGCCGCCTACTTCGCCGAGCGGGCCAAGGGCGGGGTCGCACTGTCGGTCACGGGTGGTTATGCGCCCAACTGGCACGGCTGGCTGTTGCCGTTCGGCTCGTTGATGACCTCGAGGAAGCTCGCCGATCAGCACCGGCTCGTCACCGACGCGGTGCACGAGCACGACGGCAAGATCGCGATGCAACTGCTGCATGCCGGCCGTTACGGCTACCACCCGTTCAAGCGGGCGGCGTCGACCAAGAAGTCGCCGATCACCCCGTTCGGCAAACCCAAGGCGATGTCGACGAAGGAGGTCGACCAGACCGTCGACGACTTCGCCGCGTCGGCCGTGCTGGCCCGCCGGGCCGGCTACGACGGCGTCGAGATCATGGGCTCCGAGGGCTACCTGATCAACCAGATGCTGACCGCCCGCACCAACGACCGCACGGACCGCTGGGGCGGCAGCGCCGACAATCGCATGCGCTTCCCGGTCGAGATCGTGGAGCGCGTACGCGAAGCGGTCGGCGACGACTTCATCGTGATGTACCGGATGTCGCTGCTCGACCTCGTCGACGACGCGCAGAGCTGGGAGGAGACCGTCGCCCTGGCCAAGAAGCTCGAGTCCGCCGGCGTCTCGATCATCAACACCGGCATCGGCTGGCACGAGGCCCGCATCCCGACGATCGTCACGTCCGTGCCGCGAGCGGCGTTCGCCTGGGTCACCGGCAAGCTCAAGCCCGAGGTCTCGGTCCCGGTCGTGGCGTCCAACCGCATCAACACCCCGGAGATCGCCGAGGAGATCATCGCGTCGGGCCAGGCCGACCTGGTGTCGATGGCGCGGCCGCTGCTGAGCGATCCGTACTTCGTCAACAAGGCCGCCGAGGATCGCGCCGACGAGATCAACACCTGCATCGCCTGCAATCAGGCCTGCCTCGACCACACCTTCGTCAACAAGCGCGCCACCTGCATGATCAACCCCCGCGCCGGCCACGAGACCTCGCTGATCCTCTC
>JAWWPE010000179.1:0-8698 GCA_033850895.1 Nocardioidaceae bacterium
GGCGGGTGGTGCACGACTTCATCGTGCCACCTCCCGCCGACAGATCGACCCCTCGAGCGGGTGCGCTCATCCACGTGCCGGAACGTCGGCGAACAGCTCCGCCAGACGGTGGCGCACGACGTAGGACAGACCGTGCGTGGACCGGGTCCGGCGAGCCGCGAAACGTACGCCTTGGCGCTCCAGCGCGACGCGGCGGCGTTCGTTGCGGAGGTTCATCTCCTGCTCACGCTGCCGGTAGATCGCGTTGTCTACGTAATCCGATGCAGTCATGATGACCACTCCTTTGAATCTCGATGACTCCATCGTGATTTCTAAGGTGGGGTCGCCACATCAGGCACATGCCCTATCTTCCCGCTGACCTGCGGTTCTGCGTCGTCTGAGGTCCTCAGACCACCCGGCGCGGGAGCGCCTCAGACAACAGAGAGCGGCAGCAGGGTCTTGCCGGTCGGGCCGATCTGGATCTCGGTGTCCATCTGCGGGCACACGCCGCAGTCGAAGCACGGCGTCCACCGGCAGTCCTCGACCTCGAGCGCGCCGTCGGGGTTGAGCGAGTCCTGCCAGTCCTCCCAGAGCCAGTCACGGTCGAGACCGGCGTCGAGGTGGTCCCACGGGAGGACCTCGGCATACTCACGCTCGCGGACGGTGTACCAGTCGAGGTCGACCGGCTCGTCGGCCAGCGCGATGTCAGTCTCGGCGGCCCAGCGGTCGTACGAGAAGTGCTCGCTCCAGCCGTCGAACCGGCCACCGTCACGCCACACCGCTTCGATGATCCGGCCGACCCGGCGGTCACCGCGGGACAGGAGTCCTTCGATGATCCCCGGCTTGCCGTCGTGATAGCGGAAGCCGATCGCCTTGCCGTACTTGCGGTCGGCGCGCACGGCGTCGCGCAGCTTCTTGAGCCGGTCGTCGGTGGTCTCGTGGTCGAGCTGGCTGGCCCATTGGAACGGAGTGTGGGGCTTGGGCACGAAGCCGCCGATCGACACGGTGCAGCGGATGTCGTTGCGGCCCGACACCTCGCGGCCGGTCTGGATGACCCGCTTCGCCAGCTCGCCGATCTGCATGACGTCGTCGTCGGTCTCGGTGGGCAGGCCGCACATGAAGTAGAGCTTGACCTGGCGCCAGCCGTGCGAATAGGCGGCCGCCACGGTGGCGATCAGGTCGTCCTCGGTCACCATCTTGTTGATGACCTTGCGCAGGCGCTCACTGCCGCCCTCCGGGGCGAATGTCAGTCCCGAACGGCGTCCGTTGCGGCTGAACTCATTGGCCAGGGTGATGTTGAACGCGTCGACCCGCGTGGACGGCAGCGACAGCGAGGTGTTGGTGCCCTCGTAGCGATCGCCGAGCTGCTTGGCGACCTCGCCGATCTCGGTGTGGTCGGCGCTGCTCAGGCTCAGCAGCCCGACCTCCTCGAAGCCGGTCTTGTCCAGACCGTTCTGGACCATCGCGCCGATGCCCTCGATCGAACGCTCGCGCACCGGGCGGGTGATCATGCCGGCCTGGCAGAACCGGCAACCACGCGTGCAACCGCGGAAGATCTCGACGGAGAAGCGCTCGTGCACCGTCTCGGCGAGCGGGACGAGCGGATTCTTGGGGTACGGCCAGGAATCCAGGTCCATCAACGTGTGCTTGGCGACTCGCCACGGCACACCCGGCCGGTTGGGTACGACGCGCTGGATGCGGCCGTCGGGGAGATAGCTGACGTCGTAGAACTTCGGCACGTACACGCCGCCGGACTTCGCCAGGCGCAGCAGCACCTCGTCACGGCCGCCGGGCCTGCCCTCGGCCTTCCACTCGCGGACGACCTCACTGATCGCCAGCACGATCTCCTCGCCGTCGCCGAGCACCGCGGCATCGAGGAAGTCGGCGATCGGTTCGGGATTGAACGCCGAATGCCCGCCGGCGAGCACGATCGGGTCGTCATCGCCACGGTCGACCGCGTGCAGCGGGATGTCGGCGAGGTCGAGAGCGGTCAGGAAGTTGGTGTAGCCGAGCTCGGTGGAGAACGACAGTCCGAGCAGGTCGAATGCCCTGACCGGACGGTGTGAGTCAACGGTGAACTGCGGGATGTCGTTGTCCCGCATGACCTTCTCCATGTCGGAGAAGACCGCGTACGTGCGCTCGGCCAGGATCCAGTCGCGCTCGTTGAGCACTTCGTACAGGATCTGCACGCCCTGGTTGGGGAGGCCGACCTCGTACGCGTCGGGGTACATCAGCGCCCAGCGGACCTCGGCGGAGTCCCATGGCTTCGTCGTCGCGTTGAGCTCGCCGCCGACGTACTGGATCGGCTTGCCAACGGTCGGCAGCAACGGCTCCAGGCGGGGAAAGAGTGACTCGACGGACATGCCGTCAAGGGTAACAACGCCGGAGCTGGCCGAATCACCCCTTCACGGCGCCGTCGAGGCCACCGCCGCGGAGGAAGAACCGTTGGAAGATCAGGAAGAACACGATCGGGATCGAGGTCGAGATCAGCAAGGCGGCGAGGAAGATGTCGAGCTCGGTGGTCTGCGACAGGGCTGGCAGGCGTACGGACAAGGGCTGCTTCGACGGATCCGGCAGCACGATCAGAGGCCAGATGAAGTCCTTCCACGCTGCCAGCACCGCGAACACCGATACGACGCCCAGCACCGGCCGCGACATCGGCAGCACGATCGAACGGAACATCCGAAAGTCCCCCGCCCCGTCGACCCGGGCCGCTTCGATGATCTCGGTCGGCAGGTTGTCGAAGAAGCGCTTCATGATCGCCACGTTGAAGGCGCTGGCGCCGGCCGGTAGGAACGCCGCCCAGAACGTGTTGATCAGCGACACGTGGGCCACCGGCATGTCGAGCACCGTGAGATAGAGCGGCACGAGCAGGACCACGGTCGGCACGAACATCGTGGCGAGCACCATGGCGTACAGGAAGCGGCCGTAGCGCGGCCGCAGGATCGACAGCGCGTAGCCCGCGGTTGTCGCCACGATCATCTGCGTCGCCCACGATCCGAACGCGATGATCAGCGTGTTGACGAAGTAGCGGCCGAGGTGCAGGTCGACCCATGCCGTCTTGAGGTTGACCCAGTCTGCGCCGTGCGGCCAGATCGACATCGGGTGCCGAAGGGTGTCCTGTGTCGGTGTCACGGCCGACTTAGCCAGCCACAGCAACGGCCCGAGCGCGCCGATCAACAGGAAGATCAACAGGGCGATCTGCACGGCTCGACGCGCCCAACGGATCGCCGGCCGCCGCCGATCGAACTCCGAGGTGAACCCTCGTGACTCCGACTCCAAGCGATGACGCGCCCGCCGCGAGGCGCCGGCACCGGCGGTGCCCGCCACAGCTTCGGCTTCGGCGTTGACCAGGGGGCGGGACGAGATGTCGACGCTCATGAATCACTCCACGAGCGGGTCACGCGGAAGTAGATCAAGGACATGATCGCCAACGTGGCCGCGAGCAGGAGGCTCAACGCGGTGGCGTCACCGTAGTTGGAATTGCCGGTCGTGCTACCGAATGCGTAGTTGTAGATCAGCAGCAGCACGGTCAGCGAGGAGTTGTCGGGACCACCGTCGGTGAACAGATAGGGCTCGAGGAACACCTGTGCGGTACCGATGATCTGCAGGATCAAGGTGATCAGCATGATGCCGCGCAGGTGCGGCATGGTCACGTGACGAATCTTGCGGAGTATGCCGGCGCCATCGACCTCGGCGGCGTCGTAGAGCTCGGGCGGCACGGAGACGAGGGCGGCGAGGTAGATGATGACCGTGCCGCCGGCCGCCGCCCAGGTGGCCTCGAGGACCAGGGACGGCATCACGACGTGTGCCGACTCCAGCCACGGGACCGGGCCGATGCCGATCCAGCCGAGGATCGTGTTGAACACCCCGCCGGGAGCGGCGTCGTAGAACACCCGCCACAACAGCACCGCCACAGCCGGTGGCACGACCACCGGCAGGTACGCCAGCACGGTGTAGACACCACGAAGCCTGCGCAGGTCACTCATGATCACGGCCATCACCAGCGGGACCGGATAGCCGAACACGAACGCCAGCAAGGCGAAGTAGCAGGTGTTCTTGATGGCGGTCGGCAGCAGCGGGTCGCTGAGCACCTCGCGGAAGTTGTCGAGGCCGACCCAGTGCGCGGGCTCGACGAGGTTGGTCGTCTGGAAGCTCATGACCACCGTGCGGATGATCGGCCACCACGAGAACAGCCCGAACACCAGCAGCAGTGGCAGCAGGAAGACCAGCGCCCCCGCCTCTCCGCGCAGGGCGGAGAGGTGGCGGCGTGGGCCCGAGACCGGTTCAGCGAGGGTCATGGTGACCTTTCTCCGTGGGCGGACCGGCCGGCGCTGGAGTCGCCGGCCGGTCCGAGATTGTCACGACTTGTCGAGGATGCCCTGCACGTTGGCGTTGGCAGTCTTCAACAGTGAGTCGATGTCGGCGTTCTTGTCGGCCAGCACCTTCTGGACGACCGGGTCGAGTGCCGCGTACAACGCCTGGGTCTGTGACGCCGGCTCGGAGACCAGCTGCTGGGTGAACATCCCGGTCAGGAACGACGTCATCTGGGCTTGTGGCACGTTGACGTACGGCTTCAGCCAGTCCTGCTGCTTCTGCCAGGTCGCCTTGTCGAACTCCGGGAACGTCGGGGTGCCGATCGGCTGCTTGGTCTCGGCCAGCGTCTTGGCGTCGGCGACCCCCCGCGACTTGTCGACCAGCTTGCTGACCCGGAAGTAGTCGATCCAGGCAACGGCCGCCTTCTGCTGCGCCTTCGTCGCCTTGGCGCTGACCACGTTGATCGATCCGCCGCCGAGTGCTCCCGAGTCCGGGCTCCCGTTTGTGGGGATCGCCGCGAGGCCGTACTCGTCGGGATTGATCTTGTTGGTCGTCACGAGGGCGTTGTAGACGTCGGAACCACTGACGTACATGCCGATCTTGCCGGCCGAGAACGCCTGGTTGATCGTGCCCCAGTCGTACGACGTGTTGCCCGAGATCGACTTGTCGTCCCAGCGCATGGACTTGATGTAGCCGAGCGCCTGCTTCGTCGCGTCGTTGTCGACCGTGGCGGTGTACTTGTCGCCGCTCTGCGTCTCCATCCGGCCGCCCAATGCGTATGCGAGGGTCGTCAGGATCCAGCCGCCCTGGTTCTCCTTGGTCATCGTGGCGTAGCCGGTCATGCCGGTCTTGTCCTGGATGGCCTTGGCATCGGCGCGGACGTCGTCCCACGTCGTCGGCGGCTTGTCGGGATCGAGGCCGGCCTTCTTGAACAGCGTCCGGTTGTAGTGCAGTCCGTTGGCATAGACGTCGCTCGGCAATCCGTAGACCTTGCCGTCGGTGCCCTTCGCGGCCGCGAGGACTGTCGGGTTGAGCTGCTTGGCGTACGGCAGGGCCATGATCTCGTCGTTGATGTCAGCGACCTGGTGGTGCGCCACCAGTCCCTTGGTGTCGGTGAACGGCACCCGGAACGACGTCGGCAGCGTGCCGCCGGCGAGCTGTGCCGGGAACGTGTCGGACTTCCACTGCCATTCCTTGGGGATGACCTTGATGTTCTTGTGGGTCTTCATGAAGTCGGCGGCCTGCTGCTTGACCGAGGCGATGGTCGCCTTCTGATCGCCCGGGCGCCAGCCCTCGACGGTGATGGTCACCTTGCCGTCCGACGATCCCTTGTCACTGGATGAGCTGCAGGCGGTCAGGACGCTCAGCGACGCGACCGCGGCGAGCGCCGCCGCGCAGCGAATTCGGGTTCTACTCATGATTCATACTCCTACTTGGTGGGGGTTCAGGTCCTGGTCACGACGGCAGTCGGAGCCAGGCGGTGGCATCAGCCGGAAGTCGTCCTCCTTCGAGCGTCGCGCTGGCAAGCCAGACCTGTTCATGGGGCGGAAGTGCAATCGGCTCGTGGGTGAAATTGGTGAGACAGGCAAATGTCGAGCCCCGGGTGAACGCGAGCACACCGGAGTCCGTGTCGAGCCACGACATGGTTCCGTCGCCAAGATCAGGGTGCGTACGCCGGATGAGCAGGGCCACGCGATAGAGCGACAGCATCGACTGAGGGTCGGCGGACTGCGCCTCGGCGGTGAGCGATGCCCAGTCCTTGGGCTGCGGGAGCCAGGTCTCCACCTGTCGCGGGCTGAATCCGTAGGGCGGCTCGCCGCCTGACCACGGGAGGGGTACGCGGCAGCCGTCTCGTCCCGGGTCCATGCCGCCTGACCGCGCATGCATCGGGTCCTGGAGCTTGTCGAGCGGGATGTCCTCGACCTCCGGCAGGCCGAGCTCCTCGCCCTGGAACAGGTAGAACGCCCCGGGCAACGCCATCGCCAGCATCGCCGCGGCACGGGCACGGCGCCACCCGCGCTTGAGGTCCGTCGGGGTGTCGAAGCGTTTGGTCTCGAATGCGAACGCCGTGTCCTCACGTCCGTAGCGGGTCACCGGCCGGGTCACGTCGTGATTCGACAGCACCCAGGTCGCCGGGGCGCCGACCTCGCGATGGAGCTGTGTCGTCGTCTCGATCGACGCCCGCAGCTTCGCGGCGTCCCACGGCGCAGCCAGGAAGTCGAAGTTGAACGCCGAGTGCAAGACATCCGGCCGCAGGTAGCGGGCGAACCGGGCCGCGTCGGGCAGCCAGATCTCGCCGATCAGGGCGCGGTCACCGCCGTACGACTCCGCGATCCGGCGCCAGGAGCGGTAGATCTCCTGCAGGTCATCACGGTCGATGTACGGATGACCGCCCGGTCCGTGGGTGTCCGTCACGTCGGGGAGCTGGGCGTCCTTGGCCAGCAATGCGGCGGAATCAATGCGTACGCCCGAGACTCCGCGGTCGAACCAGAACCGCAGGATCTCCTCGTACTCGCGCCGAATCTCGGGATGCCCCCAGTTGACGTCGGGCTGACCGGAGGCGAACAGGTGGAGGTACCACTGCTCGGGGGCGCCGTCCGCGCCGATGACCCGCGACCACGGCGTGCCGCCGAACTCCGAGACCCAGTTGTTGGGCGGGATGTCTCCGTCCTCGCCGCGACCGTCCCGGAACCAGAAGCGGGCTCGTTCGGGTGACCCCGGGCCCGCCGCCAACGCCGCCTGGAACCATTCGTGGCTGGACGAGATGTGGTTGGGGACGATGTCGATGATCGTGCGAATGCCGAACTCGAGCGCATCTGTGATCAACGCCTCCGCCTGCTCGAGGGTGCCGAACATCGGATCGATCGCCCGGTAGTCCTCGACGTCGTAGCCACCGTCGGCCATCGGAGAGGGGTACCACGGGGTGAACCAGATCGCATCGATGCCGAGGTCGCGGAGGTACGGCAGCTTGCTGCGTACACCGTCGAGGTCTCCGGTCCCGTCGCCGTCGGCGTCCGCGAAGCTGCGCGGATAGACCTGGTAGATCGCGGCGTCACGCCACCAATCCGTCGTGGCCCTTCGTGGTGTCGTCGACACGGTCGTTGTCTCGCTCACGCGTTCCTCACTGATGGTGTGCCGGTCGGCTCACGGTGACCGGCACGTTACGCAGCGTTAACAGAACATTGCAAGAAACTAACGGATGTAATTAATTACATGACTTCCAACGTCATGCCTTGGCCTTGCAAGGCCCGGTGGACCTGCGGACCACCAGCTCGGGCTCGAACAGCAGCTCCTCGACGGCCGGGGTCGCCCCCGAGATCTGGGTCATGAGGAAGCTGATCGCGGCCTGACCCATCGCCTCGATCGGCTGGCGCACCGTGGTCAACGGCGGTTCGGTACAGCTCATGAACGCGGAGTCGTCGTAGCCCACGACCGAGACGTCATCGGGAACCCCGAGCCGGGAGCGACGCACGGCTCGTACGGCACCCAGTGCCAATGGGTCACTTGCGCAGATCAGCCCGGTTGCGCCGCGATCGATCAGCTTCTGCGCCGCCGCTTGGCCGCTCTGCAACGAGTAGAGGCCCCGGACCACGAGGTCCTCGTCGAGGTCCTTGCCGTGCCGGTCGGCGACCAGGCGTGCCGCGGCCAGCTTGCGTTCGGACGGGATGTGGTCCGGAGGTCCGAGTACCAGCCCGATGCGCTCGTGTCCCAGCGAATACAGATGCTCGAGCGCCTGCTCCATCGCGATCGCATCGTCGCAGACCACACGCGGAAACGGCAGGTCGTCGATGGCCGCATTGAGGAGCACCGCCGGGAGATTGCGCTTCACCAGACGGTCGTAGTGCGAGTGATCGGCATCGGCCTGGCTGTAGAGACCGCCGGCGAAGACCACGCCGGCCACCTGCTGCTCCAGGAGCAGATCGATGTACGCCGACTCCGGAACGCCGCCAGTGGTCTGGGTGCACAGCACCGGGGTCAGCCCGTGCTGCGCGAGGTTCGCACCCAGCACCTCCGCAAGGGCCGGGAAGATCGGGTTCTGCAGCTCCGGCAGCACCAGCCCCACGAGGCGCGCTCGCTCGCCACGCAGCTTGCTCGGGCGTTCATAGCCCAGCACGTCGAGCGCGGTCAGGACGCTGGACCGGGTGGAGTCGGAAACCCCGGGTTTGTCATTGAGCACGCGGCTCACAGTCGCCTCGCTGACACCCGCTCGGCCCGCCACCTCCGCCAATCGTCGAGTCATGGCAACACTGTAGGGCAGGCGCCCGCAAATCACCGCAAGAACTATGCAAGAACTTGCAGAAGATCGTTTAGCGCGAGTTGATCGCCCAGTTGAATCGTGGCGCGTCATGGCCGCGAGCGATGGTGACCCGCATCCAGATGGCCATCGTCATCTCGGCCGCGG
>JAWWPE010000091.1:0-12432 GCA_033850895.1 Nocardioidaceae bacterium
CCGCATCGATCGCGAGGCGAAGCAGATCCACGCCCGCAACACGACTTTCGCCTATGACCGCCTGGTGCTGGCCACCGGCTCGTATGCGACGGTGCCGCCGGTCGAAGGGTCGGACCTGCCCGGCTGCTTCGTCTATCGCACCGTCGACGATGTCGCCGAGCTCCGCGCCTGGGTCACCGACCGCGAGGCGACGCTCGGCCGCAAGGTCAAGGGCGCGGTCGTCGGTGGCGGTCTGCTCGGCCTCGAGGCCGCCGGAGCGTTGACCGCCCTGGGCGCGGACACCACCGTCGTCGAGTTCGCCGACTGGCTGATGCCGCTGCAGGTCGACCAGGCCGGCGGTGGCGCGCTGCGCCGCATCATCGAGCAGCTGGGCGTCACCGTGCGTACGTCCACGGCAACCTCCAGGCTGCGGCCCGGCCGCGACGGCAAGATCGCCCGCATGCAATTCGCCGATGGCGACAAGATCGCGGCCGATGTCGTCGTCTTCGCCACCGGCGTACGCCCTCGTGACGAGCTGGCCAGGGAGGCCGGCCTCGAGATCGGTGAACGTGGGGGAGTCCTGGCCGACGCAGGCTGCCTGACTAGCGACGACGCGATCTTCGCGATCGGCGAGGTCGCGCACATCGCCGGTCGGGTCTGGGGCCTGGTGGGCCCGGGCTACACGATGGCCGAGGTGGTCGCTGACCGCCTCCTCGGAGGTGCGGCGTCGTTCGAGGGCGCCGACCTCTCCACCAAGCTCAAGCTCCTGGGCGTCGACGTTGCCAGCTTCGGCGACGCGTTCGCCGCCACCAACGGTAGCCTCGAGGTCGTCTACGCCGATCCGACGGCGGGCGTCTACAAGAAGCTGGTCATGAGCGACGACGCCTCGACCCTGCTCGGCGGGATGCTCGTCGGCGACGCGAGCGCGTACACCAATCTGCGGCCGATGGTCGGACGTACGCTCGGCAGCGACCCGACCGGGTGGCTGCTCCCTGAGGGTATGGAGCCGCCGAGCGGCGGCACGCTTCCCGACGACGCCAATGTCTGCTCGTGCAACAACGTCTCCGCCGGTGCGATCCGGGGCGCCGTCACCGATCACGACTGCACCGATCTGGCCGGGGTCAAGGCGTGCACCAAGGCCGGCACGAGCTGTGGTTCCTGCGTCGGCCTGGTCAAGAAGCTCATGGAGACCCAGCTGCAAGAGGAGGGCCTCGAGGTCAGCACGGCGTTGTGCGAGCACTTCTCGGTCACCCGGGCCCAGCTGTTCGACATCGTGCGGATCAGCGGGATCTCGACGTTCAGCGAGCTGTTGGACAAGCACGGCACGGGTCGTGGCTGCGACATCTGCCGCCCGGTCGCGGCCTCCATCCTGGCGTCGCTGGGCAAGGGCCACGTGCTCGAAGGCGAGAACGCCACGCTGCAGGACACCAACGACCACGTGATGGCCAATTTGCAGAAGGACGGCACGTATTCGGTCGTGCCGCGCGTTCCCGGAGGTGAAATCACGCCGGCCGGGTTGATCGCCATCGGCCAGGTCGCGGCCGACTTCGGGCTCTACACCAAGATCACCGGCGGTCAGCGCATCGACCTGTTCGGCGCCCGTATCGAGCAGCTCCCGCAGATCTGGAAGCGGCTCGTCGACGCCGGCTTCGAGTCCGGGCACGCGTACGGCAAGGCGCTCCGGACGGTGAAGTCCTGCGTCGGGCAGTCCTGGTGCCGCTACGGCGTGCAGGACTCGACGACGCTCGCGATCGACCTCGAGCTCCGCTACCGGGGCCTGCGCTCACCTCACAAGATCAAGCTCGGCGTGTCTGGCTGCGCCCGCGAGTGCGCGGAGGCGCGCAGCAAGGACGTCGGCATCATCGCGACGGACAAGGGCTGGAACATGTACGTCGGTGGCAACGGCGGGTTCACGCCGCGCCACGCCCAGATCTTCGCCGAGGACCTGAGCACCGACGAACTCGTGCGCGCCATCGACCGGTTCCTGATGTACTACATCCGCACCGCGGATCGGCTGCAGCGCACGGCGCCGTGGATCGAGTCGATCGAGGGCGGCATCGAGGCCGTACGTGCTGTGGTCCTCGACGACAGCCTCGGGATCGCCGCCGATCTCGACGCCGCGATGGCCGCGCACGTTGACACGTACGAGGACGAATGGGCCGCGACCTTGGCCGATGAGCAGAAGTTACTCAAGTTCGCGTCCTTCGTTAACGCCCCGGAAACAGGCGACCCGCATCTTGTATATGTCGAGGAACGCGGACAGCGACGTCCGGCCAATGACGAAGAGCGGGCTGTGCTCATCGCGGGTGCAAGTCTTCCGGTCCGTGAGGGGGTCTAGATCCATGCACACGTGGCTCCGCGTCTGCCCGTACGACGATCTGGTCCCCGACCGTGGTGCCGCCGCCCTCGTCGGTGACCGGCAGATCGCACTGTTCCGGCTCAGCGCGTCAGCAGAGGTGCACGCGATCGATCACCGCGATCCGTTCAGCGACGCGAACGTGATGGCGAGGGGACTCGTCGGCAGCCGCGCCGGTGTGCCGACGGTCGCCTCACCCATGCACAAGCAGGCATTCGAGCTGCGTACCGGACAATGCGTCGACGACCCCGACGTAGCCCTCGAGGTCTGGCCGACCCGGGTGTCCGAGGGCTGGGTCGAGGTCTGCGCCGACCTCGAAGGAATCCAATGACGTCGCTCGGGCCGGTGCTGGCAGGGACCCGGATCCTGGTCACCGCGCAGCGCCGCGCCAACGACCTGTCGCTCGCCCTCGGCCGGCGCGGAGCCGAGGTCATCACCGCCGCGTCCCTCGGTGTGGAGTCGCACATCGACGAAGAGACGTTGCTGGCGCAGACCCGCACCATGATCGCCACCGGGGCGGACGTCATCGTCATCACGACGGGCATCGGCTTCCGTGGCTGGCTCGACACCGCTGAGACTGCTGGCCTCGGCCACGACCTGATCGAGGCACTGCAGTCGATGCGGATCGTGGCCCGCGGACCCAAGGCCCGCGGTGCGCTCCAGGCGGCCGGACTGATCCCCGACTGGGTCGCCGAGTCGGAGACGTCGGCGGAGATCGCCGACTTCCTGATCGCCGAGGGCGTGCAAGGCTTGTCGATCGCGGTCCAGCACCACGGGGCGGGCGATGACGGACTCGAGTCACGGCTCGCCGACGCCGGTGCACGACCGTTCGGCCTGGTCGTCTATCGGTGGGGGCGGTCGCCCGACCCCGTAGCCCTCGAGCAGTCCGTGCGCGATGCCGCGGCCGGTTCGTACGACGCCGTGGTGTTCACGTCGGCGCCCGGGGCGGCGGCCTGGCTTAGCGTCGTGGACCGGGTCGAGGCTCGTGACGCCCTACGCAGGTTGGAAAAGGACCGGCGACTCGTCCTCGCTGCGGTCGGACCGGTCACCGCCGACCCGCTCCGCAACGCGGGTTTCGACCCGATGCTGCCCGAACGCGCCAGGCTGGGCGCCCTGGTCCGGTCATTGGTCATCTACCTCGGCGACGACTCCGCCAGCGTGCCGACCACGGCCGGCAAGCTCCGCATACGAGCGAATGCGGTGACGCTCGACCACTCCGTGCTCCCGGTCTCTCCGAGTGGGTTGTTGATCATGCGGGCGCTGGCCAGCGAACCAGGTCGGGTCCGCACGCGCGAGGACCTGCTTGCTGCGCTGCCCGGTGACTCCGACGATCCGCACTCCGCAGAAGTCGCCGTGGCCCGGCTGCGAGAGGCGATCGGTCGGCCGATCGTGCAGACGGTCGTGAAACGCGGCTATCGCCTGGCCGTCGCGGACGATGACCGATGACGATCTCGCTGATCGCGGCGAGCCACGGCACGTCCATCCCGGCCGCTCGTGCAGCGATCAGTGCACTGGTCGAGGCCGCGCGCACGACATCGCCGCACCTTGACGTGCACGAGGCTTTCGTCGACGTCCAGCTACCTGGCCTGGACGAGGTGGTCGAAAGTGTCGAGGGGTTGGCGGTGGTCGTCCCGCTGCTCCTGACCTCGGGCTTCCACCACCGCGTCGACATCGCGCGGGCAGTCGACCGTCCGAACGCGGTTGCCGCCCGGGTGCTCGGTCCGGATGCCCTCCTCACCCCGGTGCTCCTGCGCCGCCTGCGCCAGGCCGGCGCAAACCCCGACGACGTGGTCGTGCTCGGCGCCGCGGGATCCACCGATCCTCGGGCGTTGCGAGACGTCGAATCAACCGCGCGGATGCTCGGCGCCGCATGGGGTGCGCCGATTCCGGTCGGACACGTCAGCGGTTCAGGGAGGCGAGTCGGCGAGATCGTACGTTCGGCCCGGCGATCTGGTCGCCGGGTCGTGGTGGTCGGCTATGTCATGGCGCCCGGATTCTTCTACGAGCAGCTCGAGGCGAGCGGGGCTGACATCGTCACGCGGCCCCTTCTCGACGGTGACGACGTGGAGCCGGAGCTGGTTTCGCTCGTGCTCGACCGATTCGCCGACGCGGCGGAGCAGCTCGACTGGGCGTCCGCGCGCGTCCAGCACAGATGTAACCAAACCTCGCGCCTGCGTTAACCGGGCCGAAACAGCCGACGCGGACTGTGGAGATGTGCCCGCTGATCGCCGAGATTCACGCAATCTCGGCTACCAGCGGGCCCGGCTCACTGGCCGTCATCGCACCGAGGGCATCTCGGGTCTCTCGGTCCGGCCGTGGCACTCCCGGGGGTGGTTGGTGTGAATCGAAGCCTGATCCTGTGTGCGCAGGGTTCACCCGATGCCCGCGGCAGTGCCGCGCTGGCCGGCCTGGTCAATGCCGTACGCCGTGAGGCCCCCGATCTCGACGTGGTCGACGCGTATGTAGAGGGCCAGCATCCGTCGATCGACGAGGTGGTGGCGGCGACCGCGGGACCCCGCACGATCGTGCCGTTGATGATGACGTCCGACCGTCCCGTCCGGATCGACATCTTCCGGGCCTCGCAGCTCGATCCGTTGACCGTCGTCGCACCTCCGTTGGGTCCGGACTGGGTGTTGGCGGAGGTCGGCGTACGCCGGCTCTTCGAGGTCGGAGCGCGGGCCACGGACACCATCGTCCTGGCCGCCGACACCACCAGCGACGACCGGGCAGTTTCCGACATCGGCAAGGCCGCGCGCCTGCTCAGCGCCGTGTGGGGCGGCCGGGTCCACGTCGGCTCTCTCGGAGGCCCCGACACATCGTTGCTCGACGCCGTCGACGTCGCCCGTGCGTACGGCCGTCGCATCGTGGTGTCCACATACGTACTCACCCCCGGCGCGGTCTGGGACGAGATCGCCGACGGCGGCGCCGATGTCGTCACCGAACCCCTGCTCGACAGCGGGCCGCCCGATCCACGCCTGGTGGGTCTCGTGCTCGACCGGGCGCGTTCACGCACCGGATGGGCGCCGGCCGACGCCGACAGGCAGCCCTCCGCGCACGTCTCGCGACCATGACCGCGCACGACATTTCCACCCGCTGACGGCGGGGTTGCCGCGTAACTGTCGAGTTCTGCTTTAGCCTTTGTCCATGGCGACCCGTACGTCTTCCCCGCCGCGCAAGCGGCCGTCCGGCAGCCAGGCCCGCAAGAAGTCCGCTTCGAAGCGCAAGCCGCAGGCCCGCAAGCCTGCAGCTAAACGCCCCGCAGCGCGCCGCACGGGACCTGGTCCGATTGCTGCTGTCTTCAACGCGATGTTGCGTATGTCGACGGCCATGTGGCTTGGCCTGGCCGGAGCGGTGGGCGCAGTCGCCCGCAGCATCGGCCACAGCGCCAAGAACCTCGAACCCGAGCAGCGCCGCGACGGAGTCGGCTTCGGCCTGCTCGGCATCGGCATCATCGTCGCGGCCTCGGTCTGGTGGAACATCCCCGGCGCGGTCGGCAATGCCGTACGTGCGATGTCGACCGGCAGCGTCGGCATCCTCGCCTGGGCCCTCCCGATCCTGTTCGTGGTCATCGCCTGGCGCACGCTCCGCCACCCGGACCGCAATGGTCCGGCCGGCCGTCAGGTCATCGGCTGGAGCGCCATCTGTGGTGGAATCCTCGGCCTGGTCCACCTGTCGCACGGCGTGCCGCGCTACAGCGACACCGACGCGATGCGCGAGGCCGGCGGAGCGATTGGTTTCCTGTTCTCAGCCGTGCTGATCGACCTGCTCAAGAACTCCTACGTCGTGGGTCTCCTGCTCGTGCTGGTCGTGCTGTTCGGCGTTCTGATCGTCACCAACACGCCGCTGCACGCCGTACCCGCACGCCTGGGTGAGCTGCGAGACAAGGCCCTCGGCCGCACCTCCGAGGAGGATGCCGAGGAGGAGAAGCCCAAGCGCAAGCACCCCCGCACAGCCGCCGTCGTCGTCGAGGACGAGGAGGACGCCTACGACAGTCCCCTGGTCGACGACCCCGATAACGACGATCGCACCGTGCCCGCCTGGGTCAACGAGGTCGAAACCGACGCCGAGACCACCGGTCCGGTCCAGCCGATCATGCCCATACCGGCCAGCGCCGAGCAGCTGGCGCTCGGCGGTGAAGCCGTCTACTCGCTGCCCGACGCCAAGATGCTGCGCGAAGGCTCACCGCACAAGGCGCGGTCCAAGGCGTCCGACGAAGTCGTCGAGCGGCTCACCGAGGTGCTCGAACAGTTCCAGATCGACGCCACCGTCACCGGCTACACCCGCGGCCCGACGGTCACCCGCTATGAGGTCGAGCTCGGCCCGGCGGTCAAGGTCGAGAAGGTCACCGCTCTGTCACGCAACATTTCCTACGCCGTGGCGTCCGCCGAGGTTCGCATCCTGTCGCCGATCCCGGGCAAGTCCGCGATCGGTGTCGAGATCCCCAACGTCGACAAGGAGATGGTGTCGCTCGGCGACGTGCTCCGTTCGGCCAAGGCCCGCAGCGACCACCACCCGATGGTCATCGGCCTGGGCAAGGACGTCGAGGGCGGCTACGTCGTGGCCAATCTCGCCAAGATGCCGCACCTGCTCGTCGCCGGTGCCACCGGCTCGGGCAAGTCCAGCTTCGTCAACTCCATGATCGGCTCGATCCTCATGCGGGCGACGCCCGAAGAGGTCCGCATGATCCTGGTCGACCCCAAGAGGGTCGAGCTGACCGCCTACGAAGGCGTGCCGCACCTGATCACCCCGATCATCACCAACCCCAAGAAGGCCGCCGAGGCGCTGCAGTGGGTCGTCCGCGAGATGGACATGCGCTACGACGACCTGGCCAACTTCGGCTTCCGTCACATCGACGACTTCAACAAGGCGGTGCGCGCCGGCAAGGTCAAGCTGCCGGCGATGAGCGAGCGCGTGCTGGCTCCCTATCCGTACCTCCTCGTCGTCGTCGACGAGCTCGCCGACCTGATGATGGTGGCCCCGAGAGATGTCGAGGACTCGATCGTCCGCATCACCCAGCTTGCCCGCGCGGCCGGCATCCATCTGGTGCTCGCCACTCAGCGTCCTTCCGTCGATGTCGTCACGGGTCTGATCAAGGCCAACGTCCCCAGCCGGCTCGCGTTCGCGACGTCATCGGTCACCGACAGCCGGGTCATCCTCGATCAGCCGGGTGCCGAGAAGCTCGTGGGCCAGGGCGATGGATTGTTCCTGCCGATGGGCCAGAACAAGGCCATGCGCATGCAGGGTGCCTGGATCACCGAGGCCGAGATCCACACCATCGTGGAGCACTGCAAGACCCAGCTCCAGCCGGTCTACCGCGAAGACGTCACGGCCCCCGCGGCCGCCCGCAAGGAGATCGACGACGACATCGGCGACGACATGGACCTCGTGCTCCAGGCGATCGAGCTGTGCGTCACGACCCAGTTCGGCTCGACGTCGATGCTGCAGCGCAAGCTCCGCGTCGGCTTCGCCAAGGCGGGACGTCTGATGGACATCCTGGAGAGCCGCGGCATCGTCGGTCCGAGCGAGGGTTCGAAGGCCCGCGACGTGCTGATCAAGCCCGACGACCTCGAGCAGGTCCTGGCGAGCATCCAGGTCGGCTGACCGCATGTCGACGCCATTTGAGATCCGCCGTCGTGTCCCGCTGTCCGCGGTGCTCGCCGGGGTGTGCTTCGTGCTGGCCGCGGGTCTCGGCTGGTTCGCGTACGACCGGGGCGACCTCTACCTCTGGGCGCCGGTCGTGCTCCTGATCCTGCTGGGCGCGGGCAATCTGCGCGGGCTGCGCGACTCGCGGGCGCCGCTGTTCGTCGCTGATGATCACGGCGTACGCCTGCGGTCCGCCGATGGCGGCTGGGTGGGTCTCCTGTGGAGCGAGATGGGCGAGATCCGGGTCGAGCGACGCGAAGGTCTGCGACATGACCCGCGGGTCAAGGTGGTGAGCAGTGACGGTTCACGGTTCTACACCTCGCCGCTGGGCCTGGCGACCAACAGCTCGGCGGGGGAGGCCGAGGTCCAGTTGGCGCGTCGGCGTTCGGCTGCCGCATACTGAGTAGTCGGTCTTCACCACCGAGAGGCATCCATGGATCCGGCCACACCGCCGAGCAATCTCAACATCGCGAACTTCCTGACCGTTCTGCGCATCGCCGGCGTCCCGCTGTTCGGTTGGCTCCTGCTGACCCAGGACGGACACTCGGTCGAGATGCGGGTGTGGTCGTGGGTCGCCTTCGGCGTGCTGATGATCACCGACCGGATCGACGGCGACCTGGCCCGCAAGCACAACCTGGTCACCAACTTCGGCAAGCTGGCCGATCCGATCGCCGACAAGGCGCTGACCGGTATGGCGTTCGTCGGTCTCTCGATCATCGGCCAGCTGTGGTGGTGGGTCACGATCGTGGTGCTGGTGCGCGAGTGGGGCATCACCCTGATGCGATTCGTGGTCAAGAAGTACGGCGTCATGCCGGCCGGCCAGAACGGCAAGATCAAGACGACGCTGCAGGCCCTGGCGATCGGCGGCTACCTGCTGCCTCTGGAGATCTGGGACAACCCGCCGAGCGACGTGCTGCGTTGGATCACCCACATCACCATGGCGGCCGCGCTGGCTATCACGCTGAGCACCGCGGTCGCGTACGTCCGAGACGCCCGCACCCTGCGCCGCGACTCCAAGCGACTGGCTCAGGCGTGACCCTGGCCTCCCAGGCCGTCGCCGGCCTGCGTGAGGCTGGCGCCACCGTCGCAACCGCGGAGTCACTGACCGGGGGACTGGTGTGCGCCACCCTTGTGAGCGTGGCCGGCGCCTCCGACGTCGTGCTCGGGGGCATAGTGGCGTACGCCCCGTCCGCCAAGGTCGACCTGCTCGGTGTCGATGCCGACCTCATCGCCACCCACGGCACCGTCGATCCTGAGGTCGCCGTGCAGCTCGCGACCGGCGCCTGTGAGCGCTTCGGGGCGACGTACGGACTCTCCACGACCGGAGTCGCCGGTCCGGACCCCAGCGAGGGCAAGCCGGTCGGCACGGTGCACATCGCCGTGGCAGGGCCGGGCGGCGTGTCCACGACCGAGCTCACGCTCGAAGGTGACCGCGACACGATACGTACCAGGACCGTCGACGCGCTGCTGTCGCAGCTGGTCGCTACGCTGGGGGAAGAATCCCGCTCGTCGCGGGGTTGAACACCATAGGCTCTGAGCAACAACCCACCCAGACCACGACGGAGGTGCCCGATGACCGCAATGCGACAGCTCGTCGGTGAGGTGCTCCGTGCGCGCCGCATGTCCCAGGGACTCACGTTGCGTGACGTGTCGGGCAAGGCCAGGGTCAGCCTGGGCTATATCTCCGAGGTCGAGCGCGGCCAGAAGGAGCCCAGCTCCGAGCTCCTCGCCGCTCTGGCCTCCGCGTTGGACGTCCCGCTCTCCAAGGTGTTGCTCGACGTCAGCTCTCTGCTCGAGGTCGAGGAAGCCGCCGAGGCGCACATCGCCAGCATCTCCTCGATCGCTCGTGACGTGTCGGCCTCGGCCGCCTGACACCTGGTGAAGCACAGCGAGTTCTGGCTCCGCATGGAGCAGCAGTTCGGTCGCGGCTACGCCCGGGTGTGGGCCGACAGCCATGTCATGCGTGAGCTCGACGGGCGTACGGCCAGCGAAGCGCTCGAGGCGGGGGAGACGCCCAAGACCGTGTGGCGTGCGGTGCATTCGACTCTGGAGCTCCCCGCCTCCGAACGCTGAACGTTCGCCAGGGAGGGAGCGCCAGCGACCGACCGTGAGCGGAGCGAGGCGAACCCCACGCGAGGTTCATTCCTACGTTGGGGAGTGCCGTCACCACGCCTCGCAGTCGGGCGGCTTCGCCGCGTACCGCTCACGCTTCGCTGGCGCGCCTCGACGCGCGCTCGCAGAGCTCGCGCGGTCTCGGCGTGTCGCGGGGCATCGAACAGGTGTTCGGGTTATCGTCGTACACAGGTTGGACGTGCGAAGGACAACATCCACAGAGGGGTCGATGAGGCCCCGCGAATGTCTGAGGGTCCTTCTAACGTCGTCGATAGCCCGCCGCCCACCAGCAGAAACGGACCCACATCATGGCTCAGCCCAACCAGACCCTCGCCAGCGACAAGGAAAAGGGCAAGTCCCTCGACAACGCGATGGCCCAGATCGACCGCGCACATGGCAAGGGTGCCGTGATGCGTCTCGGCGACCAGGCTCGTGCGCCCATCGAGGTCATCCCGACCGGAGCCACGACGCTCGACATCGCACTCGGCATCGGCGGTCTTCCGCGCGGCCGGGTCGTCGAGATCTACGGTCCGGAGTCCTCGGGCAAGACCACCGTCGCGCTCCACGCGATCGCCAACGCACAGAAGGCCGGCGGAGTCGCCGCCTTCATCGACGCCGAGCACGCGCTCGACCCCGAGTACGCCAAGCGGCTGGGTGTCGACACCGACGCGCTGCTGATCTCCCAGCCCGACAGCGGTGAGCAGGCGCTCGAGATCGCCGACATGCTGATCCGCTCCGGTGCCCTCGACATCATCGTCATCGACTCCGTGGCCGCACTCGTGCCCCGCGCCGAGATCGACGGCGAGATGGGTGACAGCCACGTCGGTCTGCAGGCCCGGCTCATGAGCCAGGCGCTGCGCAAGATGACCGGCGCGATCAACGGCTCCGGCACGACCGCGATCTTCATCAACCAGCTGCGCGAGAAGATCGGCGTGATGTTCGGTTCGCCCGAGACGACGACGGGTGGCAAGGCGCTGAAGTTCTACGCCTCGGTCCGCCTCGACGTCCGACGCATCGAGACGCTCAAGGACGGCACCGACATGGTCGGCAACCGCACCCGCATCAAGGTCGTCAAGAACAAGCTGGCCCCGCCGTTCAAGCAGGCCGAGTTCGACATCATGTACGGCACCGGCATCAGCCGCGAAGGAAGCCTGATCGATGTCGGGGTCGACACCGGCTTCGTCCGCAAGGCCGGCGCTTGGTACACCTACGAGGGCGATCAGCTCGGCCAGGGCAAGGAGAACTCGCGCAAGTTCCTCAAGGACAATCCCGATCTCGCCAATGAGCTCGAGAAGCGCATCATGGAGCACATGGGCATCGGCGCACAGGCCGACAAGCCCGCCCTCGAGGTCGTCGAGGAGCCCCCGACCGACATCGAGTTCTGATGCCGTTCGGCTCCCGGGCATCCGGGCCGGAGGACTTGCCGGACGATGTGGACGGATTCGCTCGCACGATCGTCTATGACCGGTTGGCGGTCTCGGCGCGCAGTCGTGCCGACCTCGAGCAGGCACTTGCCAAGAAGCATGTGCCTGCCGAGGTGGCCGCGGCCGTCCTCGACCGGTTCGAGGACGCCGGGCTGATCGATGACGAAGACTTCGCCCGCTCATGGGTGCAGTCACGGCAGCGAAGCAAGGGGCTGTCGTCACGCGTGCTGGCGATGGAGCTGCATCGCAAGGGCATCGACAAGCAGATCGCCGATGAGGTGCTCTCCGAGCTCGATCCCGAGGCCGAGAGGCAGTCGGCGCACCAGCTGGTGCAGCGCAAGCTCCGATCGATGTCGTCGCTCGATGACAGCACCAAGATCCGGCGATTGACCGGCATGCTTGCCCGCAAGGGCTATTCGCCCAGCGTGGCGTTCGAGGTCGTACGCATCGAGCTGGGTGCCGAGGCGCAAGCCCTCGACAGCATGTGACGACTACCCTCTTCGGGCATGGCAACGATCGGGTTCCGGCGCCTCGTCGACGGCGACCTGCCGGCGCTGGTGGGGTGGATGGCCGCGGAGCACGCACAGCCGTGGTTCGGCGAGGAGCCGCGTACGCCCGAGCTGGCTCGCGCGCACTATGCCGATGAGCTCGCAGGCACCAGCGCGACGCGCATGTGGATCGTCGTCCTCGACGGCCATGACATCGGCTACATCCAGGACTACCCGGTGGTGGCCTATGACGACTACGCCGTGCGGGTGCAAGACCCTGGTGCCATCGCGTTCGACTACCTGATCGGCGTTCCGGAGCTCACCGGGCAAGGCATCGGTGCGCAGATGATCACCGCGTTCTGCCGCGACGTCCTGTGCCGTGACTACCCGGACGCGCCGCGCTTCGTGGCCAGCCCCGACGTACGCAATG
>JAWWPE010000460.1:0-2643 GCA_033850895.1 Nocardioidaceae bacterium
CGAGATCCACACCCATCTGGTGTGCGATGCGGGCCACGAGATCGACCCGTCGACCCGGGCCGAGCTCAACCCGCTCGCCGGCGCCCGCCTCCGCTCATGAGGCGGTGAGCTGGGTCGAACGGCGGGCTGGCGCGTTCGACCTAGGTCACCCGCTCCGGTTGCTCAGGCGTACACGTAGTCGTCGAGCGGGAACTTGCCGGCCTCGCGGAACGCGTTGACGGTCGACGTCGGCCGCAGCAGCGTGGCCATGCCGTGCTGGTTGAAGTAGTACGAGCGCGAGGTGGCGCAGCTGCCGTTGACGAACACCGAGTCGTCCAAGCGAGAGATCATTCGGTGGAGGAACTCGGCGTTGGCCTCCTCGGTCACCTCGAATGTCGTGGCACGGCGCTTCTGCACCTCGGTCAGCAGTCGCTGCATGTGCCTCATCTGTGACTCGATCGTGGTGAAGTACGAGAGCCCTGAGTACGAGTAGGGGCTGTTGAGTGAGATGAAGTTGGGGAAGCCGGGCACGGCCACCCCCTCGTACGCCTGGAACTGTTGCTCGCGCCAGAACTTGCCGAGGTCGTTGCCGTCCCGTCCGATGATCTCGAACGCCGGGAAGTTTGTGTCCCAGAGGTTGAAGCCGGTGGCCAGGACCAACGTGTCGATCTCGGTGCGCGTGCCGTCGGTGGTCACGACCGCGCTGGGCTCGATGCGCGCGATCGGCGTCGTCTCGAGGGTGACGTTGTCGCGGTTGTACGTGCGGAAGTACGTGTTGGAGAACGTCGGGCGTTTGCAGCCGAAGGTGTAGTCGGGGGTGAGCTTGGCGCGTGTCTCGGGATCCTTGACCTGGCGCTCGAGATGCCGGAGGGCGTACTTCTCGACGCCCTTGTTGAGCAGCTTGGTGCGGCGGTAGTTGAGCACGCCGGCCACCATCAACAGCTCGAGGATGCCGGTGCCGATCGTGCGTACGACCTTCTGGGTGACGGGCAGCCGGGCGTACATCTTTTGGATCCGCCGAGGAATCCGGCCGTCGCTCTTGGGTGTCACCCAGATGGCGGTGCGCTGGAAGACGGTGAGCGCGGCGAGCTGCGGCGCGATCTCGGGGATCAGCTGGACCGCGGTCGCGCCGGTGCCGATCACTGCGGCGCGCCGGCCGGTCAGGTCGATCGAGTCGTCCCACTTCGCGGTGTGCAGGATCGTCCCGGCGAACGAGTCGATGCCCGGAATGTCCGGCTTCGCCGGCTGGGACAGGAATCCGGTTGCGGTCAGCAGCATGTTGGCGTGGAGCCGCTCACCACCGGCGATGTTGACCGTCCAGTGCTCGGCGTCCTCGTCCCACACGGCCCCCTCGACGACGGTGTCGAACCGCATGAACTTCTTGACGTCGTACTTCGTCGCGACGTGCACGGCGTACGCCTTGAGCTCGGCACCCGGTGCATACATCCGCGACCAGTAGGGATTCGGCTCGAAGGAGTACGAGTACGTCGATGACGGGATGTCGACCGCGAGACCCGGGTAGTGATTGACGTGCCACGTGCCGCCGAGGTCGCTCTCTCGTTCGAGGATCACCAGGTCGCGGTAGCCGAGCCGCCCGAGCTGGATCGCCGCACCGATGCCGCCGAAGCCGGCTCCGATGATCGCAGCGTCGTGCACGTGTGGGCTGTGGTCCGGCATGCTGCCTCCGAGTTCAGATAACAGGAATATCTGGAACCAGTAGAACACCGCTTCGCCTGGAGGACAACCCCGCAGTTGATCGAACGTCCCGGGCCGGGATGGGGCAGGATGAATTCATGACGCTCGAGATCACCGTCCGCGGATCCGCTGAAGCGCATCATCCCGCCGAGACGGCCGAGGTGACGATGGCCGCGGTGGTCGAGGGCGAGGACAAGGCGAAGGTGTTCGCCGACGCTGTGGCGATCCAGGATCCGCTCAGCTCCCAGCTCCGCGAGCTCGTGGACCTGGGTGCGGTGACGGTGTGGTCGAGCGACCAGGTGAGGGTGTTCAGCCACCGGCCATGGGATGAGAACGGCAAGCGCGGGGCGATGGTGCACGTGGCTCGGGTCGAGATCGAGGCCGAGTTCGTCGACTTCGAACGGCTCAGCGGTTTCCTCGACTACTGGTCAGGCATCGACGGTGTGGAGATCACCGGGCTCCAGTGGGACGTCACGCACAAGAACCGCCGCATCTACGAGGCCGAGGTCCGCAAGGCAGCCGTTGACGACGCGGTGATCAAGGCGCAGATCTATGCCAATGCCGTTCGGCGCGGCAAGGTGGTCGCCGAGCAGATCTCCGACCCCGGCATGCTCACCGGCCCGCCGCATGAGCCAGGGCCGCGGTTGACGGCCAAGATGGCATCGGCCGTCCCGGGTGGTGGCATACCGTCGCTCGACCTCTCCCCCGAGGAGATCACCATCCATGTCGAGGTGGATGCCCGCTTCCGCGCCGACTGATCGGCCGAGCCTCTGCTAGCCAAGACTCTGCTAACCAAAGAAGAGGATCTTGACCAGGGCCACGATGCCGATGACCAGGATCACCGCGCGGAGCGCCAGCGGTGGCAGTCGTCGGCCGATGCGCGCGCCGAGGTAGCCACCGATCAGGCTGCCCGCGCCGATCAGGGCGACGATCTTCCAGTCGATGCGATCCCAGGCGACGATCATGAAC
>JAWWPE010000060.1:0-5934 GCA_033850895.1 Nocardioidaceae bacterium
TCGAGTCGGAGTTCCTCGACTACCTCAGCCGTTCGCACTCTGACGTGCTCGCGGCGATCCGTGAGTCAGGCAAGTTCGAGGATGACAACGAGCAGGCGGTCGAAGCCGCCTACGACTCGTTCCTCGACCAGTTCGAGACCGGCGACGGTGAGTCGATCAAGTCCGGTCACGAAGAGCACGAAGCCCTAGCCGACGAGGATGTCGAGCAGGAGCAGATCGTCAAGCAGAAGCGGAGCTGACGCATGGCAGCATCGGTGCGCGAACTGCGCGCGAAGATCAGGTCGACGACGTCGATGAAGAAGATCACGCGCGCCATGGAGCTCATTGCTGCGTCCCGCATCATCAAGGCGCAGCAGCACGCGGCAGCCGCGGCACCCTATGCCCGCGAGCTGACCCGGGCCGTGTCGGCCGTCGCCACGTTCTCCAATGTCGACCACCCGTTGACCACCGAGAAGGAAGACCCCAAGAAGGCGGCGATCCTAGTCATTGCCAGCGACCGCGGCCTGGCGGGTGCCTACTCCTCCTCGGTGCTGAAGGAGGCCGAGCGTCTCGTCGAGAAGCTGCACGACGAGGGCAAGTCCGTCGATCTCTACCTGACGGGCCGCAAGGCGGAGGCTTACTACAACTTCCGCCAGCGCGAGTTCATCCAGTCCTGGACCGGCTTCTCCGACAAGCCCGAGTACGACAACGCGCGCGAGATCGGCCACACGCTGGTGCGCACGTTCCACGTGGACGAGAACGACGAGGACAAGGTCGACGAGGACCGGATGGTCGACGAGCTCCACGTGGTGTTCACGCGGTTCAAGTCGATGCTCGTGCAGGAGCCCGACGTCATACGCCTGCTTCCGCTCGAGGTCGTGGAGGGCACGGAGGCTCCGCCGGAGGGCGAAGTCCTGCCGCTGTATGAGTTCGAGCCGTCCGCGAGCGAGGTGCTCGACGCACTGCTGCCCAAGTACGTACAAAGCCGCATCTACTACTGCATGCTTCAGGCGGCTGCGTCCGAGCTGGCTGCACGCCAGAAGGCGATGAAGTCGGCGACGGACAACGCCGACGACCTGATCGAGAAGTACACCCGAACTGCCAACCAGGCCCGACAGGCCGGTATTACCCAGGAGATCAGCGAGATCGTCGGTGGCGCCAACGCGCTTGCCGATGCGACCGCTGGGAGTGAGTGAGAGATATGCCAACCGCCAAGAAGACCGCAGCCAAGAAGACCACCGACAAGAAGGACGACGCCTCCGACCTGGCCACCGGCCGGGTGGCCCGCGTCATCGGCCCGGTGCTCGACATCGAGTTCCCGAGCGACGCGATCCCGGAGATGTACAACGCCCTCAAGGTCGACACCGAGGTCGCCGGCGTAAAGGAGACGCTGACCCTCGAGGTCGCGCTCCACATCGGTGACGGCATGGTCCGCGCGATCAGCCTCCGCCCGACCGACGGCATCGTCCGTGGCGCCACGGTCACCAACACCGGCGGCCCGATCACGGTCCCCGTGGGTGACCAGACGCTCGGCAAGGTGTTCAACACCACCGGCGACGTGATGAACCTCGAAGAGGGTGAGAAGTGGGAGGTCAACGAGCGTTGGGGCATCCACCGCCAGGCACCCGCATTCGACCAGCTCGAGTCCAAGACAGAGATGTTCCAGACCGGCATCAAGGTCATCGACCTGCTGACGCCCTACGTCCTCGGCGGAAAGATCGGACTGTTCGGTGGTGCCGGCGTCGGCAAGACCGTGCTGATCCAGGAAATGATCGCCCGCGTGGCACGTGACCACGGTGGTGTGTCGGTGTTCGCCGGAGTGGGCGAGCGCACCCGTGAGGGCAACGACCTCATCGCCGAGATGGAAGAGGCCGGCGTTCTCGGCCAGACCGCCCTCGTGTTCGGTCAGATGGATGAGCCGCCGGGAGCCCGTCTGCGCGTGGCCCTGTCCGCCCTGACGATGGCGGAGTACTTCCGCGACGTGCAGAACCAGGACGTGCTGTTGTTCATCGACAACATCTTCCGGTTCACCCAGGCCGGTTCCGAGGTGTCGACGCTGCTCGGCCGCATGCCGTCCGCGGTGGGTTACCAGCCGACGCTGGCCGACGAGATGGGCGTGCTGCAGGAGCGCATCACCTCGACTCGTGGCCACTCGATCACCTCGCTGCAGGCGATCTACGTGCCGGCCGATGACTACACCGACCCGGCTCCGGCCACGACGTTCGCGCACCTCGACGCGACGACCGAGCTCGATCGAGAGATCGCGTCGATGGGCATCTACCCGGCGGTCAACCCGCTGACGTCGACGTCGCGAATCCTCGATCCGCGCTACATCAGCAACGAGCACTACAACACCGCCAACCGGGTCAAGAGCATCCTGCAGCGCAACAAGGAGCTGCAGGACATCATCGCGATCCTCGGTGTCGACGAGCTCAGCGAAGAGGACAAGACGCTCGTCTCTCGCGCGCGCCGTATCCAGCGCTTCCTGTCGCAGAACACCTACGTGGCCAAGCAGTTCACCGGCATCGAGGGGTCGACCGTCTCGATCGACGAGACGATCGACGGCTTCACCAAGATCTGTGACGGCGACTACGACCACGTGGCTGAGCAGGCCTTCTTCATGTGCGGCGGTCTCGAAGACGTCGACGCGAAGTGGGAACAGATCCAGAAGAGCCTCTGATGGCAGACCCACTGCAGATCGAGCTGGTGGCCGCCGACCGCGTCGTGTGGTCGGGCCAGGCCAGCGAGGTGCTCGCTCGTACGGTCGAGGGTGACCTCGGCGTGCTGGCCGATCACGCCCCGCTGCTCTCGCTGCTCGTCCCGGGCGTCGTGATCATCACGCCGCTCGAGGGCGAGACGGTGCACGCCGCCATCTCGGAGGGGTTCATCTCGGTGGCCAACAACCGGGTGTCGATCCTGAGCGAGGACGCCTATCTCGCTGACGAGATCGACGCCGCTGCTGCACAATCAGAGCTCGAGGCGGCACAGGAGAGCGACGACGCCGACGCCATCCTGCGCGCCGAGGCCAAGCTGCAAGTCCTCGACAAGGCGTCCTGACGACGAAGGGAGTTCGTGGTGCCACTGCTGTTGTGGTTCATCGACTCCCTCGCGCTTGTCCTCGTCCTCGTTCTTCTGCCGCTGATCGGCCTGCTCGTACGTCGGCGGGTGCTCGCGCGGTCCGGTGGCACGTTCGACATGAGCGTCAACCGCCACCCAGAGGGCACCGCCAAGGGCTGGACGCTCGGCCTCGCGGTCTATCGCGACACCGAGCTGGAGTGGTACCGCACGTTCTCGCTGTCTCTTCGGCCGCGTTACCGGTTCACCCGGGGTGACGTACGCATCGATGGCCGACGCGAACCGATCGGCCACGAGGTCTATGCGATCCACGCCGGTCACCTGATCGTGGGCACCGACAACGCCTTGGGCGTGAAGCAGCTCGCGATGAGTGCCAACGCCCTGACTGGTCTGCTGTCCTGGCTGGAGTCCTCGCCGCCCGGCCAGCGCGTCAACAATGTCGTCTGAATTGCGCTATCAGTTGACGGCACGTGGCGCGGCGACGAGAATCACACTGAGCTCACAAACAGAATCAGAAGGTGCATCGTGTTGAAGCGTTTCATAGCCGCGGCTTTCATCTCGGCCCTCGCCGTCGTCGGCGTGGCTCCTGCGGCCGGTGCCGCCACGGGTCAGCAGAGCGTCAGTTACTCGTCACACAGCAACATCGACTGGGACTGACGGGTCGCTACCCCTGAGCCGAGCGTTCGCCGCCCGGCTTCCAGAGCACATCGCCCTGCGCACGATTGGCGTGCCGCGCGAGTATGAACAGCAGGTCGCTGAGCCTGTTCAGGTATTTCGCGGTCAGGATGTTCATGGTCTCTCCATGCTCTCGGAGCGCCGCCCAGGCCGAACGTTCGGCGCGCCTGGTGACGGTACGAGCAATGTGCAGGGCGGCGGCCGACTGGGTGCCGCCGGGCAGGATGAATGACCGCAGCTTGTCGAGCTGATCGTTGTAGTGGTCGCACCACCCCTCCAGCCGGTCGATGTAGTCGGGCTCGACGCGAAGCGGTGGATATTTCGGATCGTCGACGATCGGGCAGGAGAGATCGGCGCCGACGTCGAACAGGTCGTTCTGCACGTGCGTCAACACCGCCACGACGTCATCGTCCAGCGCACCGAGAGATATCGCGAAGCCGATCTGGCTGTTCGCCTCATCGACGTCGGCGTATGCCCCGAGCCGCAGATCGAGCTTGCTCGTGGTGCTCATGTCGCCGAGATTCGTGGTGCCGTCATCGCCCGTACGCGTGTAGATACGTGTCAGATTGACCATGTCGATGAGTGTATGGCGCGCGAAGAGTGTGAGCAGGAACGCCCCGGTTGAGCCGTGACCAGCGGAGATACCGCGCGGTAACCTGAGCGTTATGCCTGACAAGTCCGTGCCTGACAAGCCCTGGGTGATTCGCACGTACGCCGGCCACAGCTCTGCGGCGGAGTCCAATGCGCTCTATCGCCGCAATCTGGCGAAGGGCCAGACCGGGCTCTCCGTGGCGTTCGACCTTCCCACCCAGACCGGCTACGACCCCGACCACGAGCTGAGTCGCGGTGAGGTGGGCAAGGTCGGCGTGCCGATCCCGCATCTGGGCGCGATGCGCCAGCTGTTCAAGGACATCCCGCTCGACACCATGAACACGTCGATGACGATCAACGCCACCGCAATGTGGCTGCTGGCGATGTATGAGGTGGTCGCCGAGGAGCAGGGCGCCGACGCCTCGCAGCTCTCGGGCACGACCCAGAACGACATCATCAAGGAGTACCTCTCCCGAGGCACGTACGTCTTCGGGCCCGCTCCGTCTCTGCGGCTGACAACCGACATGATCGCGTACACCGTCAGCACGATGCCGAAATGGAACCCGCTCAACATCTGCAGCTACCACCTCCAGGAAGCCGGCGCGACGCCGACGCAGGAGCTGGCGTACGCCCTGTGCACCGCGATCGCCGTCCTCGACTCGGTGCGCGACTCCGGACAGGTTCCGCCGGAAGAGTTCGACAAAGTGGTCGGACGCATCTCGTTCTTCGTCAACGCCGGCGTGCGGTTCATCGAGGAAATGTGCAAGATGCGTGCGTTCGGCCGGCTGTGGGACGAGATCACCCTTGAGCGCTACGGCGTGCAGGATCCCAAGATGCGTCGGCTCCGCTACGGCGTGCAGGTCAACTCCCTCGGGTTGACCGAGGCTCAGCCTGAGAACAATGTCCAGCGCATCGTCCTCGAAATGCTGGGCGTGACGCTCAGCAAGAACGCCCGGGCCCGGGCGGTGCAGCTGCCGGCCTGGAACGAAGCGCTCGGACTGCCGAGGCCGTGGGACCAGCAGTGGTCGCTGCGCCTGCAGCAGGTGCTGGCGTATGAGTCCGATCTGCTCGAGTACGAAGACATCTTCGAGGGATCAGTCGTCATCGAGGCCAAGGTCGCGGAGCTGGTTGACGGCGCGAAGGCCGAGATCGACCGCGTGCAAGCCATGGGCGGTGCTGTTGCGGCAGTCGAGTCGGGTTACATGAAGCAGGCGCTGGTTGGGTCGCACGCCGAGCGCCGGGCCCGCATCGAGTCCGGCGAGATGAAGGTCGTCGGCGTCAACTCGTTCACCGAGACCGAGCCGTCGCCGCTGACCGCCGATCTCGACGCGGCGATCATGACCGCTGACCCGGAGGCCGAGGCCAACGCGATTGCCGACGTCGTCGAATGGCGAGCCCAGCGTGACCAGGCTGCGGTCGACGAAGCCCTCGATCGCCTGCGCGCTGAGGCCGAGACCGACACCAACCTGATGCAGGCCACCCTTGCTGCGGTGCGAGCCGGGGCGACCGTGGGGGAGTGGGCGGGTGCGTTGCGCGAGGTGTTCGGCGAATACCGTGCACCGACCGGCGTGAGCGGCGTCGTCGGGGTCGCCGAGGCCGGTGCCGAGCTGACCG
>JAWWPE010000087.1:0-3163 GCA_033850895.1 Nocardioidaceae bacterium
CGGGCGGCAAGCGTACGACCGCGTACGTCGAGGCCGACCGCGATCTGTTCACCGAACGTCGCGACGACCCGGGCACACCACTCGGGATCCTCCAGCGCCGCGGTGCCGAGATTGACCCGGGTGCAGCCCGTGGCCAATGCGGCTTCCAGCGAAGCATCATCACGGATGCCACCGGACAGCTCGACCTTGACGTCGAGGCGCCCGACCACGTCGGCGAGCAGCTCGCGGTTGGACCCCGTGCCGAACGCGGCGTCGAGATCGACCAGGTGGATCCACTCGGCGCCATCGCTCTGCCACTGGAGGGCCGCATCGAGCGGCGAACCGTACGCCGTCTCGCTTCCGAGCTCTCCCTGGACGAGGCGTACGGCCTGTCCGTCGGCGACGTCAACGGCGGGGAGGAGTTCGAGAGTCACGCGCAGCAGCGTATCTGCTGATGTACGCATTCGGCTGCGGGGCCGCTGCGAGCCTGTTACAGTCTGTCACTATTGACGTCGAGCCGGAGGTTCTCATGATCCGCACCGCCCGCCACACCGCAGCCGCCATCGTGTCCGCCGCATTTGTGCTGGCCGCGTCTTCCGCGGCGGCGACCGCGGCGTCCGACACGACCACGGACAAGAACAGCGACGTCCAGTACTACAAAGGCTTCGACGATCAGTCGCCTGCCCTGCTCGGCCACATCCAGAGCATCAACTCCGGCGTCGACGTGCGCAGCTTCAAGATCAGCCACAGCAAGAAGCTGGTCAGCGTCCACTTCGATGTCGTCCATCTCCAGGACAAGGGCATCACGGCCTCGGTTCAGCTGCAGAAGAACAACCAGAGCCATTCCGGTGACTGGTTGGCGATCTTCCGTGTGCAGACCGCCTCGGATTCGTCGGGCACGGTCCATCCGGGCGAGGTGACGATCCTCGGCGAGGCAGAACCCAGCTGCACGGTCGACGTGACGATCACGCCGGGCAGGTACGGCACGATCCACGCGCGAATCCCCCGAGCTTGTCTGGGCGATCCTTCGACGCTCAGGGCCAGCGCGGCGCTGAGCCGCTACTACAAGCCGGCCGATGACACGTCCGAGGAGAGCCAATTCGAGAGGACGTGGGGGGACTCGGTTTCCGCGACGCACTACCGCTCGTCGGACTGGACCCCCTGGGTCAAGTCGAGCTGACGATCAGAGCGTGCCGAGCCAGTTGCGCAAGAGCTGGGACCCGGCATCACCGGACTTCTCGGGGTGGAACTGGGTCGCCCACAGGGGTCCGTGCTCGACCGCCGACACGAACCGGTCACCGGCGTAGTCGGTCCAGGTGACCGCGGGCGGGGGCAGCGCCGGCGGCTGCGACAGGACCCAGTCGCGTACGCCATAGGAGTGCACGAAGTAGAAGCGCTCGTCGGCGATTCCCTCGAACATCCGCGAGCCCTCCCCCGGCGCGACGGTGTTCCACCCCATGTGCGGCACGATCGGCGCTTGCAGGCGTTCGACGACGCCGGGCCATTCGGCACATCCGGTGGTGCGTACGCCGTGCTCGATGCCCTCTGCGAACAGGATCTGCATCCCGACGCAGATGCCCAGCACGGGACGTGAGGCAATCAGCCGACGTTCGATGATGCGCAGACCGTCGACTGCCAAGAGTCCCTCCATGCACGCGGCGAACGCGCCAACGCCGGGGACCAGCAATCCGTCTGCCTCCGCCGCCACCGACGGGTCGCTGGTGAGCTCGGCCACGGCACCGGCGCGCTCGACGGCGCGCACGGCCGACCGGAGATTGCCTGAGCCGTAGTCGAGCACCGCGACACGCGGACGCGTCACAGAGCACCTTTCGTGCTGGGGATACCTGACTCGCGAGGGTCGATCGCCACGGCGTCACGCAGGGCGCGCGCGACCGCCTTGAACTGGGCCTCCGCGATGTGGTGCGGATCGCGTCCGTCGATCAACCGGACGTGCATCGTGACCGCGGCGTGGTGCGCGATCGACTCCAGCACGTGGCTGGTGAGTGCGCCGGTGTATTGCCCGCCGATGATCGCGGTGATCTGCCGGTCGGGCTCACCGGAGTGTACGAAGTAGGGACGCCCGGAGACGTCGACGACGGCCTGCGCGAGCGCCTCGTCCAGCGGGACCAGGGCGTCGCCGTAGCGGCGGATGCCGATCTTGTCCCCGAGCGCTTCGCGCAATGCCTCGCCGAGGCAGATCGCGGTGTCCTCGACGGTGTGGTGGGCGTCGATGTGGATGTCGCCCTCGGCACGAATCGTGAGGTCGATCAGCGAGTGCCGCGAGAACGCGGTGAGCATGTGGTCGTAGAAACCGACCTCCGTGGAGATGTCGCTGACCCCTGAGCCATCGAGATCCAGCTCAACGACGACGTGCGACTCGGAGGTCTTTCGCTCGATGCGGGCAGTACGACTCATCGCGTGACCTCCTGTAAAGACGAGTAGAAAGCTTGCATCTCGGCCGGGGTGCCGACTGACACCCGCAACCATCCTTCGGGTCCAGTCTCCCGTATCAGGACGCCGCGGTCGACCAAGGCCTGCCAGACGGCGTGCCGATCGTCGAATCGGCCGAACAGCACGAAGTTGGCGTCGGACTCGGCGACGACGTAGCCCTCGCGCGTCAACCAGCCGCTGAGCGCGTCCCTGGTCGCCCGCAGCTCGTCGACCCTGGCGAGCAGTTCGTCGCGGTGAGCAAGGGCCGCCAACGCGACCGCCTGGGTGACCGCCGACAGGTGATAGGGCAGGCGGACGATCCGCAACGCGTCGATGATCGCGGCATCGGCGGCAACATAGCCGAGCCGACCGCCGGCCAGCGCGAACGCCTTGCTCATCGTGCGGCTGACCAGCATCCGAGGGAACTTGTCGAGCACCTCCAAGGCGCTCGGTGTCCCCGCACGACGGAACTCCGCGTACGCCTCGTCGACCACCACGACTCCGGTGGCGACCTCGGCGACCGCCCTGATGGTGTCGAGCGGCAGGGCTGTCCCTGTCGGGTTGTTCGGCGACGTGAGGAGCACGACGTCCGGCTGCTCCGCCTCGATCAGCTCCAGCGCCCGGTTGACGTCGATCGTGAAGTCCTGCTCACGGGTGCCGGTGACCCAGCGGGTGTGGGTGTCGCGGGCGTACTCGGGATACATCGAGTACGTCGGCGCGAACGACAACGCCGTACGTCCAGGACCGCCGAACG